>JANPOR010000561.1:0-5222 GCA_031428075.1 Hymenobacter sp.
GAAAGCATCCACGACCAATACTTACACTTGCTGAATTTGCCCGCCTCGCTGCTGCAAGTACTAGAGGATGAAAACGACCGCGAAGCCCGCCGCCGCCTGGGCCCCCGCGAAAACGCGCTTGACACCGGCCGCCTGGCCAAAAACGCGGCCATTGCCAAGCTCATGGGCAACGAGCAGCTCCAGGACCTCACCATCCGGCGCAAGCTCCAGTGGCTGGGTACGGAGGAACTGGGGACCCTGCGCCTGGCGTGGCGCGACGAAATGGCTCCCAACGCCACGGTGCTGGCCTACCTGAAAGGCCAGCCCTTGGCCGCCGCTAACCTAGCCACCGCCGATGCGGACGCCGACTCGGACAGCCCCGTCGAAACCGACGCCGATGAAGCCACGACCGAAACCGACGGGGTTTCCACCTCGACCCTCGCCGCCAGCGGACAGGAGGCTGAGTACGAAGCCGACCTGGAATTTCTGCGCTTTCTGTACAAGGAATTTGTATTCAGAGGCGTGGAGCTGCCGCGCCAGCTCGAAATTGACGATCTGAACTGGGAGGAGAACCGGCCTATCGTGCGCAACCTAGTGCTGAAGACCCTAAAGATGCTGCCCTTCGCAGCCACCGAGAAGCAGGAGCTGATGAACCTGAGCGCCAACTGGGCCGACGACCGGGAGTTTGCCGAAACCCTGTTCCGGCAGACGCTGGCCGACGACGCCAAGTTTGAGGCCCTCATCGGCGGCTCGGTGCAGAACTGGGACGTGGAGCGCGTGGCCCTGCTCGACAAAATCATTCTTAAGATGGCCCTGTGCGAGATGCAGCTCTTCCGCGGCATTCCGGTGAAGGTCACTATCAACGAGTACATCGAAATCAGCAAGGTGTACAGCACCCCCAAAAGCAAGCAGTTTGTGAACGGCGTGCTCGATAAGCTGGCCCAGGACTTGGCCGCCAGCGGCGACATTCGTAAATCGGGCCGCGGCCTGCTCGACAACCAATAGTGCAACGAATTGCCGGCGTTCTGGTTTGCATCCTAGCCGCCGTACTTTCGTAAGACAGCGCACTTTCACCCCTCCTTTTCCTTCCTGTATCATGGCTGGCAAAACGACCACCGGCATTCTCTGTTTCACGGGCGGCGCCCTCACCGGGGCCGCCATTGGCTTGCTTTACGCGCCCGAAACGGGCCGCGAAACCCGCTCTTGGCTGAGCTATCAGCTCGAAAAGTATCGCGCTGTGCTGGCCGACCTTGCCGAAGGCCTCGTCACGGGCCGCGAAGCCGGGGGGGCTTCCACCGCCAAGAGCGAAGGCCAGCGCGTTATCTCGGACGCCCGAGACAAGGCCGAGCAGCTGCTCGGCGATGTAGACCAGCTTATCAATCAAATCAACTCCCGCAAAGGCCATTAATTGATGCGGAACGCGGCGATGTGAGAATGTGCTGATGGGTTGAGGCGGTGCTGCTCGGTCGGGAGAGTTTTGCTCGGCCGACATGCAGCGCTGCATTAACTCACCAACCCAGGGCATTGCCATGTTTTCACATCGCCACGTTAGCACATCAACAGAATGCACTTAGTAACCCTCATCCCCGGCGACGGCATCGGGCCCGAAATCACCAGAGCTGTTACCGATATTTTTGCCGCCGCGCAGGTGCCTGTGCAATGGGAAGAGCAGAACGCTGGCCAAACCACGTTCGACCAGTCGGGAGAGCTGATTCCAACGGCACTGCTTAAGTCGCTGGAAAGGAACCGCGTGGCCCTTAAGGGCCCTATCACCACGCCGGTGGGTAAAGGTTTTCGCAGCATCAACGTGACGCTGCGCCAGAAGTATAACCTTTACCAAAACGTGCGGCCTAGTAAAACCACGCCCGGCGTCCACACCCGCTACGAAGGCATTGATCTGGTCCTGTTCCGAGAAAATACAGAGGGCCTGTATTCGGGCCTGGAGGTGTTTGACGAGCGTTTGGGGATTGCTGACGCCATTGCCCGGGTGACGGTAGAAGGCTCGCGCAAAATTTGCCGCGCCGCCTTCGCCTATGCTAACCGCCACGGCCGTAAAAAGGTGACGCTGGCCCACAAGGCCAACATCATCAAAATGGCCGGCACGTTGATGATTAACGCTTGTAAAGAAGCGGCGACCGAGTTTCCGAACATCGTGTTCGAAGATAAAATCATTGACAACATGTGCATGCAGCTAGTGGGCAAGCCCGAGCAATTCGACGTGATTGTTACAACCAACCTGTTCGGCGACTTGCTGTCCGATCTATGCGCCGGCCTCGTGGGCGGCCTGGGTGTGGTGGCCGGCGCCAACATCGGCGACAACATGGCCATTTTCGAGGCCGTGCACGGCTCGGCCCCCGACATTGCCGGGCAAGGCAAGGCCAACCCCACGGCCCTGTTGCGCTCGGCTATCATGATGCTGCACCACTTGGGCGAGCATGTGGCGGCCGACCGCATCGACCGGGCCCTGGACGACACGCTGCTGCACCAAGAGCAGTGCACCGGCGATTTGGGCGGCCGCGCCAGTACCGGCGAGTTTGCCCAGCACATCATCGACAAATTGAAGTAACAACCGCCAGCAAGAACGCTGCTCCTACAAAGCGCCGATGGCCATTGCACTCTTGAATAATCGATTGAAAAGCAAAATAGTATAAATAATTTAGCCCAACGAAACCTTGCTAACAGTTAACTTTAAAATCCGCCATTCTTTGGTAGCGGCGACGCTGCTACTGGCCGCCTGCAACCGCGATAAAAACGCCGAGGTAGGCACCCAAGGCATGAACGCTGCCGCCAACCAAGCCGCCGACGCCACTGCCAATCCCACCGTGGACAACCCCAACGTGGTAAAGGAAAACGAAACTCCGAACCCCAACGCTCCGGTGATGGCCTTCGCCGAGAAAGAGTTTGATTTCAAAGACATTACGGCCGATAGTAAGGTGCACCATACCTTTGCTTTCACCAACGCTGGCAAGATGCCGTTGCTCATTGCCGACGCCACTGCCTCCTGCGGCTGCACCACCCCGAATTGGACCAAAGATCCCATTGCCCCCGGGGCCAAGGGCACGCTGGAAGTGCAGTTCGACAGCCACGGCAAGCAGGGCCTCATCAGCAAGCAGGTGAGCGTGCGGGCCAACACCCAGCCCAGCATCACGGTTATCACCATCAAAGGCAACGTCTTGACTGGCGCCACCGCCGCTAAGTAAGCCTGTCAATCTCATCAATATTATGCTAATGCTGAATTTGTTGCTGCAAGCTCCGGCGGCCGACTATACCCAGTTCCTGTTTCCGGTTGCCATCGCGGCGGTGGTGTACTTCTTCATGATTCGGCCCCAGCAAAAGCGCTCTGCGGACACCAAGAAGTTCCGGCAGGAGCTGGCCAAGGGCTCGCGCATCGTCACCATCGGCGGCCTGCACGGGTTGGTAGTGGAGTTGACGGAGGAAACGGTGGTAGTGGAGGTGGACCGGGGCGTGAAGCTACGGTTCGACCGCTCGGCCATTGCCCGCGAAGTGGGCGTCAAGGCCACCGAAACCGCCAGCTAGGCCGTGCCGGGGCCCTGGGCACGCGCCGGCCGGCTGGGCCGCTGGCTGATGCATCCGTTAATCCGCCACGAGCCTGGTTTTTATCGGGCCGTGGCCGCGTGTCTGCTCGCAGCGAGCGTGTTTTGGCAAATGAACGCGCTGAACAAGACATACAGCACCCGCCTCAGTTGCCCGTTGGTGTGGCGCTACGACACGGCCCACTACGTATCGCTGCGGCCCCTGCCGCCCTCTGTGCCCGTGGTGGTAACCGGCCAAGGCTGGCGCTTGCTGCGGGCCAACCTAGGCCTGGGCCTGCACCCGGCCGAGTTGCGGCCGGTGCCGTACCCCGGGACCCGCTACTTGGCCGCCAGTACTTGGCAACGTAGCCTCCAAACCGCCCTTGAAGGCCTTCAGGTAGACGAATGGGCCAGCGACACGCTGCGCCTGACCTTTGACCGGTATGCCACGCGGCGGCTGCCGCTGGTCCTGGCCGCACCTGATCCGGGGCGGGCCCCGGCCTATGCGGCGCTATTCGAGCCGGCCAATCTGGTGTTCCGGGGCCCTGCCAGCGTCTTGGACCGTCTGCCCAGTCCTTACCCCGTGGTCCTGCCCGCCGGCACGGGCCCCGGCTCGGCGCGTCTAGCCGTGCGAGCCCCCGCGCTGGTGCGGCCGGCCGTCGGCCAAGTGCGGGCTGAGCTACGGATGCGCTAACGCTGGCGTCGCCTCACTTTTTTTTGCTTCAGGATATGTTACGCATTGGCATTACGGGCGGCATCGGGTCGGGTAAGAGCGTGGTGAGCCGCGTATTCGGTCTGCTGGGTATCCCGATCTACGATTCCGACCAGCGTGCCCGTTGGGTAATGGAGCACGACGGGCTGTTGCGTGAACAACTGCTGGCCGCGTTCGGGCCCGATACCTACACGCCCACGGGCCCCCTGAACCGTTCCGGCTTGGCCCGCACCGTGTTCGGTGATCCCGCCCAACTAGCGCGGCTCAACGCGCTGGTGCATCCGCGCGTGGGCGACGATTTTGCCCGCTGGGCTGCCGTCCAACAAGCTGCCGGGGCCCCCTACGTGTTGAAAGAGGCGGCTTTGCTTTTCGAGTCGGGCGCGTATCTCGCACTCGACCGCGTCATCACTGTGGCCGCGCCGCTAGCCTTGCGCGAGGCCCGCGTGCTGCGTCGCGACCCGCACCGCACCGCCGCCGAAGTGCAAGCCATCATCGGCAAGCAGTTCGGCGAGGGCGAACGCCAACTACGCGCCAACTACCTTATTCACAACGACGACGCGCACCTAGTTCTGCCTCAGGTGCTAGCCCTGGATGCGGCCCTGCGGGCCCCGGGGCCCCTCGCCTGACGCTGTTCTATCCGTGGCATTAACGGATGATGGGGCTCCGCTCGAAGGGCCGGTTAGGATCGAATAGAAGGCGGTAAGTGGCGTGGGTTTTGCGGATCTTAGCCCCAATGGAGCGCGTCGTCACTAGCATGCGCGGGTTAAAGTCGCCAATCCAGTTCATTTCGATATCGGCGTAGCCGCCCGAGATAAATCTTTTTTGGGCGTCGAGAATTAGGGCTGAATCGAGGCCCGTACCTTGGTGGGTCGGCACCACGCCGTAGATGATGCCGAGCATCTTTTTGTCGCGGCGGCGGCCGTAGCGCCACTGCTGCCATACAAAACGCAGCTTGCCTACGAGGTTGAGGCGGGGGCCCACGTGCTTGAAAATCTGGT
>JANPOR010000562.1:0-1528 GCA_031428075.1 Hymenobacter sp.
TGCACGATTTCAAGGTTCAGTAAAATGCCCTTGATGTCACCGTCGGTTTTGGCGCGGTGGATAGCTTCTTTCAGCTCGATAAGACCGGTCGAGCTGCTGCCGCCAAAGGGGCCGAAGTTGCGGCCGCGGCCACGCTCGGCCAGCGGCTCGTTCAGCTTGAGCTCCAGCACCGAGTTGGCAGCCACTTCCTTGTGCTCGCCGGCACTTTTGGCCGCCCCAATAATGCCCGCCAGCACCAGAAAGCCGATAAAGCTGAACGCGACCAGCCCCACGATGGTGGCCAGCACAAATTTCAAAAATTGACGCATAGTGCAGTTGAAAAGTTGAGAGAGTAAATGTAGACCCGAGAACCGAATCAATGATATTCGGGCGGGTAGCGGTTGTCTTTATCGCCGGCAGGAAGGATAGCATTACAGTCGGCGAAACGGTTCCGCGTCGGTCGGACCGGTTGAAAACTGAACGATGGGCCGGGCAATTGCGCGAACAACTGGTTGGGCAGCTGCGCGAGTATTGTTGCCCTCCCCTTTTCAACCGGTCGGACCACCCGGGGCGGTCCGACCGGCGCGGCGGCACCTAATACCCATACTTCTCGCCCCACCAGTCCCTTAGCCGCTCCTGAATCTTCGCCTCGCTGGCGTTCTGGCCCGGCTCGTAGAAACGGGTACCGCTGAGCGCATCGGGCAAAAACTCCTGCTCCTCGAAGTTGCCCGCGCCGTTGTGCGAGTAGGCGTATTCCTTGCCGTACCCAAGCTGCTTCAGCAGGCGCGTGGGGGCGTTGCGCAGGGGCACCGGCACTGGGTACACGCCGTTGGCCTTTACCTCGGCCTGCGCAGCGCGGATAGCCAGATAGGCCGCGTTGCTTTTCACCGAAGTGGCCAGGTAGATGACCGTTTGGGCCAGAATAAGGTCCGACTCGGGCAGGCCGATAACGGTGCAGGCCTGGAAGCAGCTGGTGGCCAGCATGAGAGCATTAGGGTTGGCGTTGCCGATATCTTCGGAGGCCAGAATCAGCATACGGCGGGCAATGAACTTCACGTCCTCACCGCCCTCCAGCATTACGGCCAGATAGTAGAGCGCGGCGTTAGGGTCGGAGCCACGAATGGATTTGATGAAGGCCGAAATCACGTCGTAGTGCATCTCGCCACCCTTGTCGTAGCGGGCCAGCGGGCGCTGGGCCACCTGCTGCACCGCGGCGTCGGTGACGGTGACGACGCCCTTTTTGTCGGGCGGCGTGCTTTGCACCACTATTTCGAGCAGGTTGAGCAGCTTGCGGGCGTCGCCGCCGCTCAGGGCCAGCAGGGCGTGGTCTTCCTTGATAGTGACTTTTTTCTGCTTCAGCGCCTCGTCTTCGGCCAGGGCTTTGTGTACCAGCCCGCGCAGGGTGTCGGCGCCCAGCGGCTCCAGCACGTACACCTGGCAGCGGGAAAGCAGGGCGGGAATGACTTCAAACGAGGGGTTTTCGGTGGTGGCGCCGATGAGCGTCACGGTGCCGTTTTCCACCGCGCCCAGCAACGCGTCCTGCTGGGCC
>JANPOR010000563.1:0-7095 GCA_031428075.1 Hymenobacter sp.
CGTTCTGCCAGCGGCGGCTTGCCGAAAACAGGGTTTATACCTGGTAAGCCGAGCCGCCCCGGGCCCCGGGGTTGCGTTACTATTAATGGCTGGTTGGCCTAATGCCAACGCGGTGATTGCAGTGAAGACGAAAAAGATATCCAAGCGCCAACTGATTCTGACCGAAGCCGCTAAGCTGTTCAAGGACCGGGGCTACAGCGGCACGTCCATGCGCGACCTAGCTGGGCAAGTGGGCATGGAGGCGGCCAGCATGTACAACCACATCAAGGCCAAGGACGAAATTTTGGCGAGCATCTGCTTTCGGATTTCCGACATCTACATTTCGCAACTGGCCGAAATTTCGGCCACTGATACCAGCTACGGCGACAAAATCAAGGCCCTCATCCGCCTGCACATCCGCCTGATGGTAGAGGACGGCCCCGCCGTATCGGTGGCCAACCACGATTGGAAATACCTACCCGAGCCCGGGCTGACCGAGTTCAAGCAGGTGCGCAAGAGCTACGAAAAAGGCTTCGCAGCCCTGATTGAGCGGGGCATCGCGGCCGGCGAGTTTCAGCCGATGAACGTGTCGGTGGCCCTGTTTACGATTTTGTCGGCCGTGCGCTGGATCGAGTTGTGGTACCGACCGGGCCGCGAGCTATCGGCCGAAGAGTTGGAAGCCAACATCATCACCATGCTGCTCAACGGCCTAGAGCGCAAGTAATTCATGAGCCGTTTTCATTCGCTTAAAATCAAAAGCATCACCCGCGAAACGCCTGATTGCGTGAGCGTGGCCTTCGAGGTGCCCGCCGAGCTGCGCGAAACCTTCCGCTACGTGCCGGGGCAATACCTCACGCTGCGGCGCACGCACGGCGGCGAGGAGTTGCGCCGCTCCTACTCCATTTGCAGCAGTCCGCTGGACGAGGAGTGGCGCGTGGCCATCAAAAAAGTGCCCGAGGGCCGGTTTTCGACCCTGGCCGTCGACGGCCTGCGCCCCGGCGACACACTGGACGTGATGCCGCCGCAGGGCCGCTTTATACCCCCGGCCCTGCACCCGGGAAACGCCAAATCATACGTGCTGTTTGCGGCGGGCAGCGGCATCACGCCGGTGTTTTCCATCGCCAAAACCGTGTTGCTGACCGAACCCCACAGCCAGGTTTATTTGGTATACGGCAACCGGGGCCGGAACTCCATCATCTTCAAAGAAGCCATCGAGGGCCTGAAGAATAAGTTTCTGGACCGCCTGAGCGTGTTTCACGTGCTGAGCCGCGAGCACGGCGACGCCGACTTATTTTTTGGCCGCATCGACCAGAAAAAAACGGCGCGGCTCCTGCAGAGCCTCATCCCCGCCGCCCGCATCGATGAGTGCTTTATCTGCGGGCCGGAGGAGATGATCATGGGCGTGAAAGCGGCCCTGGCCGACGCCGGTGTGGCCCCGGAGAAGATTCACTTTGAGCTTTTTGCCACCGCCGGGGGGGCCAAAACCGCACGGGGGTCCGTACGGTCCGTGGGCGATGACGACCAGAAAAGCCAGGTGACGATGCGCCTCGACGGCCGCGCCTACCGGCTGGACATGTCGTATTACGGCGACACCATTCTGGACGCGGCTCTGGCGGCCGGGGCCGAGGCCCCCTATTCCTGCAAAAACGGCATGTGCAGCACCTGCCGCGCCCGCATCACCGAAGGCACGGCGTTGATGGACGTAAACTATTCTTTGTCAGACAAGGAAGTGGCGCAGGGCTACGTACTCACGTGCCAGGCCCGCCCCACCGCAGCGCAAGTAGCGGTGGATTTTGACCAGTAAACCATAACGTAGACTCTACGGGTCCGCGGCGCTCGCTTCGTCCTAGCGGTAAACGGGCAGCGACCGTTCAACCCGCGGACGACGGAGTCCCTATTACGGATGGGCAGCCAAAAACTTGCTGATGTTCTCGTTGAGAAACTTGGCGTCAGCGGGGTTGCTGGCGGCTCCGGCGGTATGGCCCCACAGCGAGGGAATGGGCAGGAGCGTGACACCGGGAATAAAGACCGCTTCGTAGCGGGCGTCGCCGACGGGAAAGTACAAATCAGTTTCGGAAGGCATGTAAAGCAGCGGCGCTTTGATGCTGCGCAGGGCTTTTTCGACGTTGCCGCCGAAACCAGACGTGGTGCCCACGTCGTGGTGCTCCCAGGTGCGCATTTGAAGGATGAGGTCGTTGGCGTCGGCCCCGGGAATGAAGTCGGTGCGAAAGCCTTTAAGTACCTGCTCGAAGGTAGTGCCGGGCGGCGAATAGGTACGCCATAGTTCGCGCCGCCACCATTCCTGCGAAAACAGCCAGGCCGTCCAGACCGTACCGAAGGCTTCGAGGCCCTTTTTGGGCGGGGCGGTGTAGTCGCCGTTCTGGAAGGCCGCGTCAGCGGTGAGGGCAGCAATCTGGCCTTCGAGGCGCACCATACCGTGCGGATAGTTTTTGGCCGTGCCCGACGTAGCCACCAGACAGTTGGCAAAAGTGGGATAGCTAACGGCCCACTGAAACGCCTGCTGCGCGCCCATCGAAAAGCCAATGAGGGCACGCAAATGGGTAATTTTTAACTCTTTGGTCAACAATTCGTGCACTGCCCCCACGTTGTCACGGATGGTCATCAGCGGAAAGCGGGGGCCGTGGAAAGGCTCGGGCGTGTTGCTGGGCGAGGAAGAATGGCCGTTGCCGAACAACTCGGTGGTAACGAGAAACAGCTTGGTGGTGTCCAGAGCCAGGCCCGGGCCGATGAGCCATTCGTAGCCGTGATGGTCGGCCAGGTAGTGCGAGGGCAGCAGCACAGCGTTGTCGCGCTTGGCGTTGAGGTGGCCGTAGGTGCCGTAACCGACCAGGGCCCTGGGCAGCACCGCACCGCTCTCGGTGCGGAAGTTGGTGATGACGAAGAAGTGGTGCGGCACCCGGTCGACGGGCTTCGCTTGGGCCTGAGCGGCATTGGTGCCGAGTCCGAAAAGCAGTGCCAGGAGCAAGCTGCAGTAAGTAAGGTTTCGCATGAGAAGCGCTGGAAAGTTGTTCTGGTGAATTTTGAGGTCGTTTTGGCAGGAAAAGTAAAGCATCAGGAGCATTATGGATTGGTATTGCCAGTGCGCGATTACCAATCAATGGTTACCGACGGACTCAAACTTTCCTCATTTTTGCGGCGCGGCACATTTTTACACTGAGCAACGAAATCCAATCCAGTACAACAATGAGGGTTATTTTTTGAATGATGAGCAGGAAATAGAGGAAGTGCTCGGTGTAATACACGTAATTGTTTGCCACCATGAGCAACACACATAAAACGCCGACCTAGAAATGATTAACCAGCCGGGCTTTGTACAAGCCGACAAACGTGCCTGTCAGCACAATCAGACAGAGCAGACTGGCAATATTTATCACTAAATCATGGTACTCAGTGAAAATGAAACCTGCTGATACCATTGATGATATGCCGGCTGCGCTGAAGACAAGAAATTTAGGCAGGTAACACAAAAAACGATAAGGAACGAGCAAAGCACGCCCATCGCCGCTAAGGCAACCGGCCGGGCGGCGTTGGGCTGCCCGTTTATGGCATCTGTGTTAAGCAGGTTGCACCAGTAATTGTGCAGCCAGCTAAAGCCCACCGACGCTTTGTCGGCCTGCGAGCCGCCCGGGTACAAAGCCGCCGCTACCACGTACAGCGCAAAGTAGGCGCAAATGCCGCCGGCCGGCAGCAGCTGCCACCAGGGGCCCAGCGCGTTTCGTTTCTTGTCAAGCATGGCTTAGGGGGCCCGTAAGCTTCGGGGCCCACGTGGAGGTCGCCGAAAAGTACGAGTCTTAGGCAGCACTGACGGTGGCACGTTTGAGCAGTTACTCGTAAAGGTTACATCCCGACTACGTTCACGGGGCCCACCTATTCACCTCCGCAATGGACCAGCTCCCCGCCCCCGCTTCGGCTTCCTCCCAGGTTTACGTGCGGCGGGTGGGCATTGCGGTAGGCATCGCGTTGATAATCTTGTTGCTGACCGGGCTGCTGGGCACAGCCTTCGGCGTGTTTTTGCGGGTGCTGGCGGCGCTGCTCATCGCACTGCCGCTGCGGGCGGGGGCCGCGTGGCTGCACCGCCGCACGCGGCTGCCGGAAGGGCTGGCGCTGCTGCTGGTGGCCCTCGCCGTGGCAGGGCTGCTGGGGGCCATGAGCTGGCTGTTTTCAACCCGCATCGTCAACCAGGTCGGAGAGTTGCAACAGCAGCTACCACAAGCCTTCCGCAACTTGCAAGCGCGCGTGAGCGGCACCCGCTGGGGCGAGTGGCTGGCCCATGAGAAACTTGATTTTGGCAAGCTGACGGGCGGCGGCTCGGCGTGGCTGGGCCGGGCCACGGGCGTCTTTTCGACCACCGTCGGGATTTTGGCCGATTTCTACGTCATCGTGTTTCTGGCCCTGTTCATCGCCTTGCAACCCAAGCTCTACCGGGCGGGCTTGGTGATGCTGGTGCCCAAAGCCGGCCGTGCGCGGGCCAACGAGGTGCTCGACAAAGTAGGCGACACGCTGGTGAAATGGGTGGTGGGCCGGCTGGTGTCGATGCTCGCGGTAGGGGTACTCACGGCCTTGGGGCTGTGGGCGTTGGGTATACCCCTAGTGGCCACGTTGGCGCTGTTTGCGGGGCTGGTCACGTTCATCCCCAACATTGGGCCCATCATCTCCATGGTGCCGGCCTTGCTGCTGGCCTTCTTTCACGGGGGTCCCACCGAGGCCCTGTACGTGCTGCTGCTCTACCTGGTCGTGCAAACGCTGGAGAGCGCGGCCGTGTCGCCGGTGGTGCAGCAGCGGCTGATTTTGATGCCGCCCGCGCTCATCTTCATCGGGCAGCTGGTCATCGGCTCATACACCGGCCTGCTGGGGCTAACGCTGGCCACGCCCATCATCGCCATCGGCATGGTGCTCGTAAAAATGCTGTACGTGCAGGACGTGCTCGGCGACGACTCGGTGGAGTTGTAGCGCGGACTGCTCATTTCAAGGCCAGAATTTGCTTTAGCTCGGCCGGCGATACCGTCAGCAGGCCCACTTTGGGCAGGCGCTCGGTGAGGACGCGCCAGTTGGGCTCCTGCTGGAAGATGGGTTTCAGCAGGGCCAGAGCGGCGGGCACTTGCTGCTTGTTGGCCAAGGTGATGGCGTGCCAGTACTTCATTTCCAGGTTCTGGGGGAACATCTTTTCGGCAGCCTGGTACTCCTGGATGGCCTGGGGCATGTTGTTTTTCTCCACGGCCAGGTCGCCAGCGTTCATGTGGTCGTAGGCGCGGTGCAGCTGGAGGAGGCGGCGCAGCTCTACGAGCGGCTTGTCGCTGTCTTCCACGCGCAGGTCCACGAGGCGGTCGGCCCAGGGGCCCTCGGTGGCAGTGCCGCGCACCACCAACAGCGCGGCCGATTGGCGGCCGCGGATGTCGCCGCCAGCACCCTGGGCCGCGTCGAGGGCCGCCAGGGCCCGCTCAGCCAGGGGCAGGCTAGCGCTGGCTTCGTAGGCTTTGGCCATCGCGCCCCACACTGTGTTGTTGAGCATCATATTGGCCTGCACCGAGAACTGGGAACCCTGCTGGTGGCCGGCCATGTCGACGCATTTTTTGCCGGTGTGGGTGGCCACGCGGCCCTGGTTGTCGAGGATGGCAACCTGACGCACCTCGCGACCCTCGTCGGCGGCCAGCAGCTCGTCCAGCGCCTGCTGGGCCGATTTGCCGCTTTTCAGCAATGCCAACCCTCTGATGCCGAATGATTTATTGGTGAACGACTGGGTGGCCACCACGCCCACGCCGGCTTCGCCCCAGCTCACCGACGTACCCACGGAAAACCAGTGGCTTTGCACGGCCACGGCCATCTCGCCGGTTTTAGGGTCGCGGGCCACGATGGAGAAGGTGTGGGCCAGCGGGTCGGCGGTGGAGTACACCTGGGCAGCGGCGGGCAGCGCCAGCACAGCCAGCAAAAGAATTAGTAGCTTGTGGAACATTGGGCAGTAAAATGAATTAATTGAATTGAGGCGGTAGCCCCGCCGCGGCCAAGTTACGGCCGGTTCCGGGGGGCCGATAAATTTTCGCTATTTTTGCATACTAACGCTTGTTAGCCTCTGTTGCCCGACCATGGAAAACCTCGAAAAAGACCTCTCCCGCGAAGACCAGTTCCAGGCCCGCATCGACGCCGACGTGCGCATCGAGCCGAAGGACTGGATGCCCGACGCCTACCGCAAAACCCTAATTCGGCAAATTTCGCAGCACGCGCACTCCGAAATCGTGGGGATGCTGCCCGAAGGCAACTGGATTACGCGGGCCCCGTCGCTCAAGCGCAAGGCCATTTTGCTCGCCAAGGTACAGGACGAGGCCGGCCACGGCCTCTATCTCTACAGCGCCGCCGAAACGCTGGGGGCCTCACGCGACCAGATGCTGGCCGACCTGCACTCGGGTAAGGCCAAGTACAGCAGCATCTTCAACTACCCCACCCTAAGCTGGGCCGATATGGGCTGTGTGGGCTGGCTCGTGGACGGCGCCGCCATCCTCAACCAGGTGCCGCTATGCCGCACCTCGTACGGGCCCTACGCCCGCGCCATGGTGCGCGTGTGCAAGGAAGAGAGCTTCCACCAGCGCCAGGGCTTCGAGATTATGCAGACGCTCTGCAAAGGGGCCCCGGCCCAGAAGGAAATGGCCCAGGAGGCCCTCAACCGCTGGTGGTGGCCCACGCTGATGATGTTCGGCCCCAAAGACTCCGAATCGCCCAATACCGAGCAGTCGATGAAATGGCGCATCAAGCGCTTCACCAACGACGAGCTGCGCCAGAAATTCGTGGACATGATGGTGCCCCAGGCCGAGTTTTTGGGCCTCACCGTGCCCGATGAAAAGGTGCAGTGGAACGAAGCCCGCCAGGCCTACGACTTTGGCGACGTGAACTGGGACGAGTTTTGGAGCGTGGTGAAGGGCAACGGCCTCTGCAACCACGACCGCCTGCAAGCCCGCGTGCAAGCCCACGAAGAAGGCGCCTGGGTGCGCGAAGCCGCCCTGGCCCACGCCGCCAAGCGCACGGCGCGCGAAGCGGAGATGGCGTAGGGTGCGGGGCTTGCCCCCGCCCATTGCCTGCTTACCATATCAATCGTTCAACGACGGG
>JANPOR010000564.1:0-2097 GCA_031428075.1 Hymenobacter sp.
GGGCGGTGGCTTTCCAGTTGAGGGTGCGCGGGTCGTCGCCGGGCGCGTAGGGCCTTATTTGCTCGAACTCCTGGCTTTGGCCTATCCGCCGGATGCGCTTCACGCCCACCTCCGTGAGGCGGTTGCAGATGCGGCAGTACGAGTTGCTGGCCATCCACAACCGCCTCACGGAGGTGGGCGTGAAGCGCATCCGGCGGATAGGCCAAAGCCAGGAGCTCGAGCAAATAAGGCCCTACGCGCCCGGCGACGACCCGCGCACCCTCAACTGGAAAGCCACCGCCCGACGCACCGGTACAGCCGACACCCTGGTGGTGAACCACTTCCAGGACGAGCGCGCCCAGCCCGTGTACTGCCTCATCGACAAAGGCCGGGTGATGCGCATGCCCTTCGACGGCCTCAGTCTACTCGACTACGCCATCAACGCCACGTTGGTGCTTAGCAATATCGCCCTGCTCAAGCACGACAAAGCCGGGCTAATCACGTTTTCTAACAAGCCCGGGGCCGCCCTGCTGGCCGACCGCCGGCCTGGCCACCTGCTGAAAATACTGGAAGTGCTATACCGCCAGAAAACGCAGTACCTGGAAACCGATTTCGCGCTGCTCTACGCCACCGTGCGGGCCCGCATCCGGCAGCGCAGCCTGCTGGTGCTGTTCACTAATTTTGAAACCCTGCACGGCCTGGATCGCCAGCTGCCGTACCTGCGCCGCCTCAACCAGGACCACTTATTACTGGTGGTTTTTTTTGAAAACACCGAGCTGCACGCTTACCTGAGGGCCCCCGCCGCCTCTACCGAGGACGTGTACAATCAAACCATTGCCGAGAAATTTGCCCAGGAAAAACGCCAAATTGTGCTCGAATTGCAACGCTACGGCATCTATTCGCTGCTGACGGCCCCAAAAGACCTGACGGCAAACACGATAAATAAGTATTTAGAATTTAAAGCAAGGGGGCTTCTATGAAGTATTGTACACCGGATTGTGCCAGACTGAAAGGCAGTTTTTTGAAGGTGCTCGTGCGAACAGCGTGGCGGAATGCTGCGCAGCATGGCATGAAACTACTGGTGCTGCTGGCGCTGCTCGGCCGCGCCCACACCGCCACGGCTCAGCCCTCACCCCTGCTACCCAAGCCCACCGAGTTGCTCTGGGGCACCGGCCGCCTCGCGCTAAAAACTCCGTTGCGGCTGCAAATTACCGCCCCCGCTGCCCCCGACCTTGCTCTGCGGCCGGCCGTGCTGCGCACCTTAGCCCGACTGCAGGGCCACCGCAAAACCTCAAAAACGCCGGGCCCGGTGCTGCAGATTCGTTATGGGCGCGCGGGCCACGCCGCCAAGTTCGATGAGGAGCGCTACAGCCTGCGCGTGACGCCGGGTGGTGTGCTCATCGACGCGCCCACCAGCCTGGGCGTGCTGCGGGCCCTGGCCACGCTGGAGCAGCTGCCCCGCGCCGGCAAAACCGCCCGCTACCTGCCCGAGGCCGACATCCAGGACCAGCCGCGCTTCGCCTGGCGCGGGCTGTTGATCGACGCGGCGCGGCACTTCCTGCCGGTGGCCGTCATCAAGCGCAACCTCGACGGCATGGCAGCCGTGAAGCTGAATGTGTTGCACTGGCACTTGTGCGACGACCAAGGCTTTCGGGTGGAGAGCAAGATACTGCCGCACGTGCAGCAGGTGGGCGGGGCCGATGGCTACTACACCCAGGCCCAGGTGCGCGAGGTAGTGGCCTACGCGGCGGCGCGGGGCATCCGGGTAGTGCCGGAGTTTGACTTGCCGGGCCATACCGGAGCCCTCGTAGCAGCCTATCCGCGGCTGGGCTCGAACGATTCGATAAAGGCCGTACCCATCCGCTGGGGCGTGCTCAACATCGCCATCGACCCCACCCGCGAGGGCACCTACGCCTTCCTCGATTCGCTGCTGACGGAGATGGCGGGCCTGTTTCCGGACCCGTACTTCCACATCGGCGGTGATGAGAACGACGGGCGGCAGTGGCGGCACAACCCGCGCATCGTGGCGTTTATGCGGGCCCACCGGATGGTAAAGGCCGACAGCCAGACCGTGGACAAGCACCAGCTCCAGACCTATTTCAACCGCCGCATGCTGGC
>JANPOR010000565.1:0-5478 GCA_031428075.1 Hymenobacter sp.
CCTATAACACGGCCGGCTTGTTCCTTAACGTGCGCCGGGTCGCCCTTGGGCTTAATAAAATTTAAGGGGTTTCAAAGCAGAATAAGCGGCTTGCCTCTCCCGTGGCAAGCCGCATTTTTGTGTCCCCTTAGTTCTGACGCCGGGCCCCCATTGCAAGCACTTAATTTAAAAGGCTTTACAGATTAAGGCAGCGTTGGACGCGGTGAAGCTCTCAAGAGGAATTTCTGGCGCAAAAATTCCTTTTAATATTTGTACTTAATTATATATATTAAAAGTAATTTTCTTTGGATTGGCTATGGCAGAGCCTTAATCACGCTTGGTTTATGTTGGCTATTCGACTTTTTGCGTGCTGGCTATTGGGTGGTTGGCTGATGCCAGACCAGCGGGTGGCAGCGCAACCGACTCTGCACCCGGCGTACACTGTGTTTATGGGGGCACACCACGCAGTAACTCGTGCTGATACCCGACGACCCGCGGCTGGGGCCCTTCCGCAAAGGCTCTGCGGGCACCCTGGTCCTGCTGGAGATGCGCGAGCCCACGCCTCCGCACAGCTTCACCGGCCGGCCTCGCCTAAAAGCTACAGCACGCCCAAGGTGATGAAAAGGCTGCTGGCCAACCCGCGCAACCGCGTGGACCAACGGGCCGTGCTGCGGGCGCGGCTGCTAGACATGATACTCGCCGACTGGGACCGCCGCCACGACGACCAGTGGCGCTGGCTGGCCTACCCGCGGCCGGGCGGCGGCCTGCTCTTCCGGGCTGTGCCCCGCGACCGGGGCCAGGCATTTTTTGTCAATCAAGGCATTTTGCCCCGTGTGGCCAACGCCGGATACCTGCTACCCCGCCTGCAAGGCTTCGTCTTTAGCTTCTGCAACGTCAACACGTTCAATTCCCAAGCGCGCCATTTCGACCGCTCCTTCCTCTCGGGGCTCTCACAGGAAGATTGGCGGGCCGTGGCCGACTCCGTGCAGGCCAGCTTGGACGATTCGGTGCTGACGCAGGCCCTGCGCCAGTGGCCCGACTCCATCTACCATCTGTCGGGGCCTCTGGTGCTGGCTAAGCTCAAGGCCCACCGCGACCGACTACCCACCTGGACCGGGCAGTATTACCGGTTCCTGGCCCGGCAGGTTGGCGTGGGTGGTACCGACGAAGACGGATACTTCGAAGTACTGCGCCAAGCCGGAGACCGCACCCGGGTGACCATGTATCCGCTGGGTCCCGGTGGGAAGCCCGGCCCGCTGCACCACTAGCGCACGTTCTTGGCCGCCGAAACCCAAGAGATTCGGCTTTACGAGTAGGGTGGCGCGGATGTGTTTGTGCTTGACGGCCGCAGCCAGCGGGGCCCGCTGGTGCGCGTCGTCGATGGCGCCGGCCGCGACGGCCTAGTCAACCGGTCCTGGATGCACGGGCGGAGCCGCAAAAAAAAGTGTACGACGTGCCGGGGGGCATGGCCGTGGCTAGGAGCCCCGAAGCGGCCACGCGCTTTTCCCGCCAGCCGGCCGTCAACCAGTACCACTGCACGGCTTTTCAGTACCCGTACCTCGGGTCCCCGTACCCCTGGAGCTACAACGTGGACGATGGCCTGTTCATCGGCCTGGGGCTGATACTTAGGCAGCCCGGCTTCCGCAAAGTACCCTGGGCATCCACGCCGGCCCCGACCGTAACGTGGCCTTGGCCACGGGCGCTTTCAAGTTTTGCTACGAAGGATTATTCACCCGCATAGCGAGGGGATTTGACTTATAACTGGAAGCCAACCCGCAAATTCCTAACTACGTGCGTAATTTCTACGGCCTGGGCAATGATACTAAGTCCGACCCGGCCAAAGACCCGCGCTATTACCGGGAGCGGTTTCAAAATTTCACAGCTTTCGCCCTGCCCCAGCGGGATGTGGGTACCCACGTGCGCGTCTTTGGCGGGCCCGTTTACCAACGCGTGGCTATGGAAAAACAGGAGACGCGGGTTCTGGCGCACCTGCCCGACGAGCGCCTCCACCCCGCCACACTGTTTGCCACGCAGCAGTACGCCGGGGCCGGGTGGGCATCGATGCGGCGAGCCCCGACACCAAATCCCCTTTCCCGCAAGGCATTGCCTGGCAAACGAACCTGACGGCCCTGCGCCCGCTCAACGCCGCGGCCCGGCCGCTCACCCAGCTCACTTCTGACCTGGCGCTCTACCGCAGCTTTCGGTTTCCAATGCGTTTCACGCTGGCACTGCGGGTGGGCGGGGCCGCCAATTTTGGCGATTATGAATTTTTCCCGGCCGCCACGCTGGGCGGGCTGAGCAACCTGCGGGAATACCAGCGTACGCGCTTCGCCGGCAACCAAAGTGCCCACAACAATCTAGAGACGCGCCTGCGGCTGGGCCACTTCACGAGCTAGGTGCTGCCGGCGGCCTTCGGCGTGCCAGGCTTTCACAACGTTGGCCGCGTCTGGGTGCCCGACGAGCCGGCCAGCGCCTAATACCGCGGCTACAGCGGCGGCGTGTAGCTGGCCCCCACGCCGCAAATGGTGCTCACGGCCATGTACGGCATTTCCAGCGAAGACCGCCTAACGCTCATTCGCCTGGGCTTCTTTTTCTGACGGTCACGCCCGCTCCCGTTCCCAAGGACTCAAATGAATGCAAAAAAGGCGCCCCAGCGGTAAGGCCCCGCACCCTACTCTTTTCGCAAACTACTTCGCGACGAGTATAATTTCGTGGAGGAAAAGCGCAGAATCTCACCGGGCCGGGGCCCCAGCACCATTCTTTTACGCTACATCGATGACGACAACTTCCGCCAAACCCGACATCCATCACCAGGATGACATTTGCCGGTTGGTGGATGCCTTTTACGGGCAGGCCCGCGCTGATGCGCTGCTGGGACCGGGCTTCGCCGCCCGCATCACCGCGGGCGAGTGGCCCGCACACCTCGACACCATGACCCGCTTCTGGACGGCCGCGCTGCTGGGCCAGGCGGCGGACTACCGGGGCAACCCGGGGGCCAAACACCTGGTGCTACCCCTCGAACCGGCGCATTTTGCGCGCTGGCGGCAACTGTTCGGGCAGACGGTGGACGAGTTGTTTGCCGACGAGACGGCCACCAAAATAAAGCTGCGGGCGGGGAAAATGGGGAAGATGTTCCAAGCCAAGATTGTCATGGCGCGCAACGGCGGCCACGCGATTCTGTAAATCTACCCTGGCCAGGTAATCAAGATCCAATGCCGCCACGCCCAAGCGGCCGGCCGTTGGAGGCGTTCATCACCGGCCGCAACAAGGGTAATAATTCCAGCTGGTTCCGCAAAAACAGCTGCCGTGTGAGGGCCGTAATTTCCCCAATTTCTGCGACGCGCCTTACCTTCGGCAGGCGGCTGTTCCCCTGTGCTCGTGTCGGATAATTTAAACCTCGTCCCTACCCAGGCCTCGTCCGTGCCCCTGGTCCCGTTGCGGCGGGCGGGGCGGCGCTTACGGCGGGCGCGAAACTTTGTTTTTCTCAAAGACGTGGCCTTGCTGTCCTGCACGGCTTTTGGGGGGCCCTCGGCGCACTTGGCCATGATGTTTCGGCTGCTGGTGGAGAAACGCCGCTACCTCAGCGCTGCCGAGCTGCTGGAGCTGCAGGCGCTGTGCGCGCTGCTGCCGGGGCCCACCTCCACCCAGACGGTCACCGTCATCGGCCACCGGTTGGGCGGACCTAACTTAGCCTACCTCACGCTGCTGGTATGGATTGCGCCGGCCACGCTGCTCATGACGCTGGCTGCTCTCACCCTCAGTCACTTGGACCCCGGGCGGGTGGCGGCGCTGGTGCAATTCGTACAGCCGGTGGCGGTGGGTTTTGTGGCATTTTCGGCCTACCGCATCGGCGAAAAAGTTATTCACACCAAAACCGCCGTGGCCCTGATGGTGGGCGCGGCCATGCAGGCGTACTTCTTCCAGCTGCCATGGGTGCTGCCGCTGCTGCTGCTGGCGGGCGGGGCCGTCACGACCTTGCGCTACCGCAAGCACGCCATCGAACCCCAAAAAAAGCCGTTGCAGGTAGAGTGGGCCAATTTCGGGCTGTGGCTGGGCATTTTGCTGGGGGCCGCGCTGCTGGGCCACTATACGCGCTGGCTACCGGTGCGCCTGTTCGAAAACTTCTACCGCAACGGCTCGCTGGTGTTCGGGGGCGGGCAGGTGCTGGCCCCGCTGCTCTTCGCCGAGTTCGTCGAGTTCAAGCACTACCTCACGGGGCCCGAGTTTTTGTCGGGGCTAGGGCTGGTGCAGGCCATGCCGGGGCCCAATTTCTCTCTCGCCGCCTACATCGGGGCCCTGGCCATGCGGCCGGCGGGCGGCGGCGCCGCGGGGCAGGTGCTGGGGGCCCTGGTGGGCACGGCGGGCATCTTCCTACCGGGTACGTTCCTGATATTCTTCGTTCTGCGCTTCTGGGACCGGCTCCGGCAGTACCGCGTCGTCAAAGCTTCGCTCGAAGGCATCAACGCCGTGAGTGCCGGGCTGGTGTGCGCGGCCACGCTGCTGCTTTACCATCCCCTACCTGACCGCCTGCTGGCCCTGCCATGGCCAGGGCACGCGGGCCCCATCGCCGACGTGCCGCTGAATCCGCTGCTGGTGGGCGCCACGTTCCTGCTGCTGCTCTGGGACCGGGTGCCAGCCGTGGCCCTTGTGGCGGCCGCGCTGGCAGCGGGGGCCCTAGTGGGCTAGCCAAAATATCTGCCCCGGTGCCGCCGCCGCAGTTAGCGGGGGCGCTTGCCGTCATGCTTGTCGGGCACTGGGCGCTTGTCGGACCCGGGCCTGCTAGGAGTGGTCAGCAGCGACATGCCGCCGGCGCCGCCGCGGCGCATCACTTCCATCAACGGGTGGCCCAAGGCCGTGACGTCGTCGTTGATGAGCGCGGGGTTGTACTGCCCGGCCTTAATGGACCCGAACTGGAACACGGCCACGCTGGATGTCTGCTTGTCGCCGGCGCGCTCCCACCCGACGGCCCCGAGCAGCAGTTGCGTAATTTCGGTGTTCACCAGGGCCAGCCCCCGGGGCGAGCGGCCCCGCACGTCGATGTTATCGATTGTGAGCGTGTTGCACCCGCGTACGTTGCGGAAGGGCAGAAAAATGACCCGGCCGGTGGGTTGCGCATAAAAGCTCTCGTCGCCGTAGGGCCGGCCGCTGCCGTCGACGTACAACACGTTTTTATCGTGGGCGGGAAACGACGGCGTGTTCGGGCGCAGGATGCTGGCGATGAAAAACCGGTCGAAATCAGCCTGCACCTGGGTGCTGAAGCTGCCGTAGCCGCCCACATTCTGCCAGCGCAAGCCGTCGGTATAGTAGTTGTCGATGCCTACGTAGGGGCTGCCCGGCGGGAAGCATGTCGCGCTGCCAATGAAGGCCGCCCCGAGCACCGTGCCGCGGCAGTTCAGCAGGCTGTAGTTCTGGCTGCCTTGGTAGCACACGATGCCCACGTTGCAATAGTTGAACGCGCACTCGTTGAACGTCGGCGAGTTGTGGGTTTGCAAAAAGGCC
>JANPOR010000566.1:0-8307 GCA_031428075.1 Hymenobacter sp.
CCTGGAAATCGGCGGAGCGCAGCGTTGAGGCCACGGCCACGCAGCACATGCCGACACGACAAGCGGCTGGCTCGCCCAGCACCGCGTCTTCGAACACAATGCACTCGGCGGGGGGGGGCACGCCCAACTCTTGGGCCACTAAGGTGTACGTGTCGGGGCGGGGTTTGCCGCGGGACACGTCGTCATCGCCTACAATAACGTCAAACAGCGGCTGTAATTTTAGGTGGTCGAGAATATAGCTTAGGGTAGCCCCCCGAGCCGGTGCCCAATGGGGTGGCCAGCGGCCCGGGCAGCGCGCAGGAAGTCGCTCAGGCCGGGCATCTCGCGTCGCCTGGCCCAGTAGAGAGTGCGTTACAGAAACTCGCGCTGGGCGGCGTACTCCTTGAGCTACCTGGCGGGCACCGGGTGCCGGAATACCGACTTGAGGATGTCCGTAGCGGGCACACCATCGGGGCGCTTCAGCAACTGGCGGGTGTTGGTACTCAGGCTCAAGTCGCGGAACAGCAGCCGGAAGACCCGGGTTTGGTGGGCGGTGTTATCGACGATAACGCCGTCCATATCGAAAACGAGGGCTGGCTTCAAGCTGAAAAATGCGGAATTTATTCATCAAATGATGACAAAAATACTACGCAGTTGGGTCGAAAGCGGTCATCCGGGCCGGCCAAGGCAGCGCGTATCTTTGGCCCCCTGGGGCCCTGAACGCCCCGATTTTACCCATGAAAAAGTCTTTTGCTTCCGCTTTTCCGCTGCTCGCCGCCTTGCTGGCGGGTCCCGCGATTGCTTCGCGGCCCGGCCCGGTGCCGGTAGCGCGCCCTAAGCTGGTGGTGGGCATCGTCATCGACCAGATGCGCTACGACTACCTCTACCGCTACTGGGACAAATACGGGAGCGGCGGGTTCCGGCGCTTGCTGGGGCAAGGCTTTAGCTACGCCAGTTGCCACTACAACTACGTGCCCACCTACACCGGGCCCGGCCACAGCAGCGTGTACACGGGCACCACACCGGCCACCCACGGCATCGTCGGCAACAACTGGTACGTGCGCGAAACCGGCAAAACCACCTATGTAACCGAAGACAACACCGTGCAGGCGGTGGGCGGCTCGGCCGCCGCCGGGCAGCAGAGCCCGCACAACTTGCTCACCACGACTATCACCGATGAGCTGCGGCTGGCAACGAACTTCCAGAGCAAAACCATCGGCGTGTGCATCAAGGACCGGGGCAGCATACTGCCGGCCGGGCACGCGGCTAACGCCGCCTACTGGTACGACGGCGCCAACGGGGCCTTCATCAGTAGCACCTTTTACGTCCAGGCCCTGCCCGAGTGGGTGAACAAATTCAACGCTGCTGGCCACGCCGCTCGGTACCTAAGCAAGCCCTGGAACACCCTGCTGCCCATTGCGCAATACACCGAAAGCACGCCCGACGACGTGGCCTGGGAAGCGGCGTTTAAAGGCGAAGACCGGCCCGTATTCCCGCACGACTTGCCCCGGCTGAGTGCCGCGCCGCCCGCCGCCGTGAAAGCTACAGAGGCGGCTGCCGGCGAAACCTCGGCCAAAGCCACGCCCCAAAACCTGGATTTGATCCGCTCCACGCCGTTCGGCAACTCCCTCACGGCCGACTTTGCCATCGAAACTATTCGGGCCGAGCAAATGGGCCAGCGCGGCCAAACGGACTTTCTAGCCCTGAGCTTCAGCTGTACCGACTACGTGGGCCACCAGTTTGGCACCACGGCCATCGAAACCGAAGACACCTATCTGCGCCTCGACCAGGACCTGGCACGCCTGCTCACCTACCTCGACCAAGCCGTGGGTAAAAACCAGGTTCTGGTGTTCCTCACTGCCGACCACGCCGCCGACCAGGCCGCTGGCTTTCTGCAGGCCCATCGCCTACCCGGCGGCGGCGTGGGCCCTGGCTCGATGCGCGATTCGCTGCAGCGCGCTTTGGTGCACCGCCACGGCCCCGGCGCGTGGGTGCTCGACTACGAAAACCAGCAGGCGTACCTCAACCGTCCGCTGCTGGCCCAAAAAGGCCTTGACCTAGCCAAAATCCAGGACGAGGTGGCCGAGCTGCTGCTGCGGATGCCCCACGTGGCCCAAACGGCTACCGCCACGGTCTTGGCGCACAGCCATGCGAGCGAGGGCACTGGCATGTACCAGGAAAATGGTTTTTATGCCCCCCGCTCGGGCGACGTGCTGGTGGTGCTGGAGCCCGGCTGGCTCGAAGCCTACGGCTACCCCGTGGTAAAGGGCACTACTCACGGGGCCTCCTGGGCCTACGACACCCATGTGCCGCTGCTGTTCTGGGGCTGGGGCGTGAAGCACGGCGAATCCGCCGCGCCGGTGAAAATCGTAGACATCGCCCCCACCGTGGCCCAGTGGCTGCACATCCAGGAGCCTAGCGGATGCAGCGGCACCCCGCTACGCGAAGTGCTCGGGCGCTAGGGGCCCAGCCAACCTAACCCGCGCCTACCCGTTTAGGGCAACACCCGGCGGCGGCATTTTCAAGTTTTATGGTAGGACGCAGCTTCCTTTCTCGTTCCTTTCACCCAATTTCCTCATTTCCCCATCACCCCTGAATGACCACTCATTTTAATCCCTGGCACGACGTGTCGCGCGGCGAGAACGTGCCGCAAACGGTGCAGTCCATCATCGAGATTCCCAAAGGCAGCAAAGGCAAGTACGAGCTGGACAAGGAAAGCGGCCTGCTAAAGCTTGACCGGGTGCTGTTCTCGGCCGTGCACTACCCGGCGGCCTACGGTTTCATTCCGCAAACGTATTGCGACGACAAGGATCCGCTCGACATCTTGGTGCTGTGCTCGGTCGACATCGTGCCCATGTGCTTGGTCGAGGCCAAAGTAATCGGCGTTATGCAGATGGTGGACCAGGACGAGGAAGACGACAAAATCATCGCCGTGGCGGCCCACGACATCTCGGTGAACCACTACAACGACATCTCCGACCTGCCCCCGCACACCCTGCTGGAAATGCGGCGCTTCTTCGAAGACTACAAGGCACTGGAATTGAAACAGGTGACTGTGGAGCGCTTCATGGGCCGCGAAGACGCCTACCGCATCATCAACGACAGCATCAAGCTGTACGAAGACACCTACGGTGACCGGGTAAAATAATTCTCGCAACACGTATTTCAAATTTGGCCCCGTGGCAAGCGTCTGCTTGCAGCGGGGCCGTTCTTTGTGCCCATGCTTCGCCGCCCGCTGCCCCTGCGCCTGCTCGACGCCGCGCTTTACAGCAGCGTGTGGCTAGCGGCCGCGGCCGCGGCCCAAACGGCCGCCACCCTGCACATGTGGCCGCCCGCCGGGGCCTCGGGGGGCCGCGTAGTAGCGCTGGTGTTTGCCGCCACGCTGCTCGTGTACAACCTCGACGCCGTGCTGCCCTTCAAGCACCGCGAACCGGCTGGTACGTCGGGCCGCAAGGCGTGGCAGCAGTGCCACCGCCGCTTCCTGGCCGGGCTGGCCCTGGCGGCGGCGGCGGGCGGCGGCTACCTGTTTCTGTCTGATGGCTGGTGGCACTACATGCCGCTGCTGGTGCCGCTGGCGGCGCTGGCGCTGCTTTACTCTTGGCCGCTGGTGCACTGGCGCGGGCGGCCCCGGGCCCTGCGCGAAGTGCCGCTGTTGAAAGTGTTTTTGATTGCGGGGGTGTGGGCCGCCATCACCGTGGGGCTGCCGGTTTTGGCCTTGCACCGCCCCTGGGTCGGGGCCTTGGGCTTGCTGGGGCAACGATTTCTGCTGGTGCTGGCCTTGGCCATCGTGTTCGATATCCGCGACTACGGGCGCGACTGGCGGGCGGGTACGCGCACGTTTCCGGGGCTGCTGGGAGTGGCCGGGGCCCGGCGGCTGGCGCTGGGCCTGTTGGCCGCAAGCATGGCCTGGGGCCTGGGGCGCGGGGCACCGCCGCTGGCCGTGCTGCTGCCGGGGCTGCTGGCGGCCGCCGTCATCGCCGCGGCCAAAGAATCGCGCGGCGACTACTTCTTCGCCCTACTAGCCGACGGCATGCTGTTGGTACAGGCGGCGGCGTACTGGATGTTCTAGCGTGGTTGCACCCTCTGGGCGCTGGGCGGCAGGGGCGGGGCTGGCTCCCGCCCCTACGCACACCGGGCGTAAAACCGCTACAGTATCTTATACAAGAACAACTATGCTGCTTGGTCTCGGACTCGGAAGTTTCCCCCGCCCTATTTGCTCAATAACATCCAAAAATGGAAAATTTGTTAAGATCTAAGTACAAAACCGTTTACGCCATCTGGACCGGAGTATGCGTTTGTTCGCTACCCCTGGCTCCCTGGCTTGATACAGTAAACCCGGCAAGTCGCCAAGTCGGGATGACTTTCCTAGCGGATTTTATTCCGATTGCCCTTATCGTGTACGGACTACTGGCGAGCGTTTTTTTACTGCTGCCCGGTTCTAAAAGCGCAGGGTACGTTTGGGGCAACTGGTTAATCCTGATCGGGGTACTGGGGGTATTCGGGTGCTATTGGTTTTCCAAGCTTGATGATTTCGATACAGTTACGCGTGTCAGATACGAGGAACACACTGAAATCATGACAGAACTTGATTACTACAGATACTTTCGGCGCTTAAAAGGTATTCGTCATTATCGCAATATGCACGAAGACAGTATTTGGGTAGAGTATGACCGGTTTGGCAATACAACGAAGAGGACCATTCATAAGTGAAGCGCTCCCTTCACTGGATACTTCAGCTAATTCCCCTAGCTGGGGTGAACCGCCGCGTGTCGGCGGGCGGGGGCCCGCCCGTACCGACACCGGACGTACAACTGCTGCAGGGTGGTTTTGCCCCCGTGAACTGGCCACCGGGAACCGGTGCGCTGGCGGCTCAAAAGCTACTTGGCGTGGTAGCCGGGCTCGTAGTCGGGCGGGGGGCACTCGTGGGCGGCGGCCGCGGCGGGGTCGGGCTCGGTGTCGTCGAACTTGACGAGGTTGAGGTGAATGTTGCGGTCGATTACGAAGTCGAAAAACCGCCGGTAGCGCCGGCCGTCGAGGTAGCAGTCCTCGGCCAGGTAGTAGGCCCCCGGGTCTTTCCGCACGGGCACGGCGCGGGTGATGGTGCCCCGCTCGCGGGTGATGTAAAAGGCCTCGTCGTTGTCGAGGCGCGAGTTTTTGTACACGTACAGCGGCTGGCCTTTGGTGAGCCGGCCCACCCGGATGCTGGCCGCCCGGTAGGGTACCACGTCGTTGGATTTGTAGCGCGCCGGTAGTACGAACCAGTTGAAGCCTACCCGTAAACACAACAAATACGCGCACAGCGCCACGAGCCGCTGCGCGGGCACGGCGTAGTAGAGGTAGGCCAGCGCGGCGAGGGCCCCGAACACCAGCGGCGTCTTCCAATACAAGCCCGGCACGTCGGCGATTTTGGCGATGAAAGGCGGCGAAAGCGCGGCCAGCGCCACCACCGTCAGCACGAAAGTTAGCCCGCCGTCCACCACCCGGTTTTGCCAGGGTTGTTGGGCCTGGAAGCGGTCGTAGAAATAAATTGTTACCGTGAGGAACAGCGGAATGAGCGTGAACAAGTAGCGCGGAATGGTGGCCGGCGACAGCCAGAAAATCGGTGTGTTGGCCGCGAAAATGACGGCATTAAATTTCAAAAACGGATGCGCCTTGATGAGTCGCCACCAGCCCCGGCGCAGCAGGCACACCACCAGCAGCGTCCAGGGCGCAAACCAGCCTAGGAAATCAAACGGGTAAGTGAGCACGTGCACGATGGATTTTACCAGCGGCTGCTCGGCCACCGTGCGCTGGCTCGACTGGTCCCAGAGCGTGTAGAAGTAGTCGTGCAGCGAATTGTACCGGCTGTACACCAGAAAATAGCTGCCCACAATGGCCACAAACACGCCAATGCCCAGAAAGTGGGCCCCTGAAAACAGCTTCTTAAAATGGCCCGTGTACCAGCAAAATACCACCAGCGTAATGCCCTGAAACGCAATGGACGGCAGCCCTTTCAGCATGAACCCCACGGCCGTGAGGGCGTACGTGACGGCAAACAGCCGCCGCCATTGCCCCTTCTCAAAAAAGTAAAATACCGCCACGAAACCCACGTAGGTCACCCAGGCGTGCAGCGTGTCGATGAGGCCCTGGAAGGCGTCGTAAAACAGCATCCGCCCGCAGGTGACAAAGGCAAACGCCGCCACAAAACCCAGCCGGGACCCCAAATACCGCCGCACCACCACAAACAAGGTGGCCGCGTAGCCCAGCAGCGAGAGCACCGTGGGCAGCCGCACCACCAGCTCCGATTGGCTGCCGGTGAGGTTGAATAAGCCTAGCAGCAGCCAGTTGTAGAGTGGCGGCTTGTTGTAATAATAAACCCCTTGCAGCGTGGAGACGAAGTAGTTGCCCGAGTCTTTTAGCTCCAGGGCCACCAGGGCCCGGATGGGCTCATCCACTTGCAGCGGCAGCAGCCCCAAGTGGATGAACAGCGCCGGGCCCAGTACTAGCAGGCACAGCACCATCAGCGCCCAGGGGCGCTGCCGAAACCACGAGGCAAACGACGACATGTGGGCAGGGGAGCGGGTAAGCCGCAAAACTACGGCCTGGGGCTCGGGGCAGCAGATACGCCCGGACGGCTCCCGGGCCCGAGTAGTCCGCGCCCGGCTGCCGGTAAGGGCCGCTTCCGCCTCCGTAGGCGCGGCCTCGGTGCTGGTAGACTCGTCCGCAGTTCCAGTAGGCCCGACTATTGCGCCAGTAGGCCCAGCAGTCGGGCTAGTAGGCTGGCCCACAGTTTCCGTAGGCTCGTCCAAAGCATTTTTCCACCCTGACTTTGCATTTTGCCGGCTTTTGGTCGGGATTCTTTGGTTTGAGGTGCCGCTCTACCGCCACTTCACTTTGGCTCCAGACTGCCCGGCCCACAACCGTTCGGGCACATTCTGCAATATCAGTTGGCGCAGGGCCGTGAGGAGGGGCAGGCGCACGAAGCCGTGGTGCACCACCAGGCTTACCTCGCGCACGGGCTGGGGGTCGGCGAAGCGCTTCACCAACGGGTTCACGTCTACCTCGTCGAGCACGGCCAGCTCGGGCACCAGCGTGTAGCCGTGGTGGCGGCGTACCAGCTCCATCAGTGTTTCGATAGAGCCGCTTTCGTAGGTCACGTGGGCGTCGGGATCAGTGGTGGCCCCGCACAGGTTCAGCACTTGGTCGCGGAAGCAGTGGCCCTGCTGCATCATCCACAGGCCGGGGGCCTGGAGGTCATCGGCCGTGATGTGGTCGTGGCCGGCCAGCGGATGGTTGGCGGCCACGTAAGCCAGAAAAGGCTCTTCCAGCAAGGGCAGCTCGCGCAGTTGGCGGTCGTCGAGGGGCGTCACGAGCAGGCCCACATCGAGGCGGTAGTCTTTGAGCTGCTGGATGATTTCTTCCGAGCGCAGCTCCTCCACCCGCACTTGCAGCTGCGGGTAAGCCGTGGTGAGGCCCACCAGGAAGCGCGGTACCAGGTAAGGAGCCAGCGTGGGGATGACGCCCAGCCGGAGGTTGCCCACCATCTCACCCTTTTCCACTTGCACCAATTCGCGCAGCTGTTGGGCCTCGCGCAGTACCTGCCGGGCCTGGGCTATCACCTTCACGCCCACAGCGGTGGGCTCGGCGCCGCGTTGGGTGCGGTCGAAGAGCAACACGCCCAGCTCTTCCTCCAGCTTTTGGAGCTGCACGCTCAGCGCGGGCTGGGTTACGAAAGATTTTTCGGCGGCCAGGCCAAACTGGCGGTGGGTGTCCAGGGCCACGAGGTAGCTCAACTGTTGCAGGTTCATTCTTCAAATATAACCCATGGTTATAAAACAATTAGTAAATGCAATTTTACTTATGAGTATTGCTGGTAGACGCTCCACAGCTTACGTCTAGATGTCTGCTTATCATTAAGAAACAATCCGGGCTGGGCCGGGCTTGCGTAGCTAGACTGCGGACAATTCATTCTCTTCAAAACCCAACATCATGGTAAAAGTAGGATTGCTGGTACGGCTGGAAGCCAAACCTGGAAAAGAGCAGGCCGTGGCCGATTTCCTGCGCGGCGGGCTGGCCCTCGTAATGGAAGAGCCCGACACCATTAACTGGTACGGCATCCAACTGGGGCCCTTCACATTCGGGATTTTCGATACATTCGCTGAAGACGCCGGCCGCAAAGCTCACCTCGGCGGTAAAGTAGCCGCTGCCCTCATGGCCCACGCCGAGGAGTTGTTTTCGACCCCGCCGTCCATCGAGATGATAGACATCCTGGCGTCAAAATAACCGGGCAGAACCCGAAACCGTCGTTCCGAGTGCGGCGAAGAGTTTGGGTGGCCCTGCGCCAGGGGC
>JANPOR010000567.1:0-9579 GCA_031428075.1 Hymenobacter sp.
CCTGCACAAAACCTTCTGCATTCCGCACGGCGGCGGCGGCCCCGGCGTGGGCCCCATCGGCGTGGTGGCCGACCTGGCCCCCAACCATCCCGGCCAAGCCGTGGTACCCGTGGAAGGCCGCACCAGCGGCTCCGTTTCGGCTTCGCCGTGGGGCTCGGCCAGCATTCTGCCCATCAGCTACGCCTACATTTCGATGATGGGCGGCGACGGCCTGCAGCGCTCCACCGAAATCGCCATCCTCAACGCCAACTACATCAAGGCCCGCCTGGATGCACACTACCCGGTGCTGTACTCGGGCAGCCACGGCCGTTGCGCCCACGAGATGATTCTGGAATGCCGCCACTTCAAAAAGGCCGGCATCGAAGTCGAAGACATCGCCAAGCGCCTGATGGACTACGGCTTCCACGCGCCCACGGTATCGTTCCCCGTGGCCGGCACGCTGATGGTAGAGCCCACCGAAAGCGAAAGCAAGGCCGAGCTGGATCGCTTCTGCGATGCCATGATTTCCATCCGCAAGGAGATTACCGAGGTGGAAGCCGGCCACGCCGATGCCAATGACAACGTGCTCAAACACGCCCCCCACACTGCCGCCACCGTGCTGGTGCACGAATGGACCCGCCCTTACACCCGCGAGCAAGCCGTGTACCCAATGGAGTACGTGCGCGACAACAAGTTCTGGCCCAGCGTGAGCCGCATCGATTCGGCCTACGGCGATCGGAACCTGATTTGCGCCTGCACCCCGATTGAGCAGTACGTCGATCACGAAGAAGGGCTCGTGGCCGCCGACAAGGGCCCCTCGTACTGAGTGAACAATTAGCAGTGAGCAGTTAGTTGGTATAATTACTAACGGCTGCTCACCGCTAACTCATTTATTCCCCCGCATGCCGAAGCAGCGGCGGTCCATGTAGCCGATGGTGGTTTTACCCTCTTGGTCGATGCGTACCTTCACGAAGTAGGCATTCACGGTGTCGGTTACCTGCACTTCCGAGCCGCTGGTGGACTGGGCCAGCACGGTCGAGGTCTTGGTCATGCCGTCGTACAAGGGGCAGTCCACGATCGTGGTGTGGGGTTGCGGCTTGCGGTCGGCGGTGGCTATTCGCAGACGCTCGTCGCGGGCGGCGGTGCAGGAAGTCAGGGTGGCGGCGACCAATAAAAGCGGTACAATTCGTATCATCGGGAGGTAAGAGAAAAACAGTACAGTATGAGCGCGGGAAGATAGAAAGATTGCAGGATTATCCAGCCACATTCTTACCTTGCCGGAACATAGGCTCACAATTTTTCGTTGGAATCTCAACCGGTTGCAACGACAACCCGGGTAGGGCTGCGATGCTTATTTTTCGCTTTTCTCATTTCATCATGAACCGCATTTCTCATTTTCTTACCCGTCCGGGCGCGTTGGTGGTCTGGAGCTTAGCCGTGCTGCTAGGCGTCGCGGGTTGCACTGCGTCGCGCGTGGGCGTGACCAACGATTTTGACCACGCCGTCAATTTCCGCGCCTACAAAACCTGGGCCTGGTACCCTACGCAACTCAACGACAGCCAAGGGGGCCCAGCCCGGGGTTACGAATCGTTCGTTGACCAACGTATTCGCGCAGCGGTGGCGTCCGATTTAGCCAATAAAGGCCTGACCCAGGTAACCCAGTCGCCCGACGTGTACGTGGCTTACAGCGCCCGCGTGGAAAACAAGCAGCAGGTTTCTTCGCCCTACTACAATGGCCTTGGCTACCCGTACGGCTACGGCTACGGCGGCTATGGTGGATACGGCCGCGGCTACACGCCGGTGACGCAATACAAGGCCGGCACCGTCATCATCGACATCGTGGACGCCCGCCGCAAAGAGTTGGCTTGGCGCGGCACCGGCATGGCCGAACTGAACCAGAACAACATCACGCAGGACGAAGCCACCCGCATTGTCAGCGGCATCCTAGGCACTTACCCGCCTACTGATACCAACAACACCCGCCGCTAGTTTTGAGACCATTGGCCTACGGCCACAACCAACAAAAAAGCCCTTCCATTTATACGGAAGGGCTTTTTTGTTGGTTGTGAGGTTCTATATGGGTACGTTCACGTGGCGCTCGGCGTGGTAGGAGCTGCGTACTAGGGGGCCGCTTTCCACGTATTTTAGGCCGCGCTTCAGGCCTTCTTCCTTGTAATAGGCAAACTGGTCAGGGGTGATGAATTCGGCCACGGCCAAGTGGCGCTTAGTGGGCTGAAGGTACTGACCAAGGGTGAGGATGTCGAGGCCGTTCGCCACCAAGTCGTCCATGGCGCGGTACAGCTCGTCGGGCTGCTCGCCTAAGCCCAGCATAATGCCCGACTTGGTACGGTGCCCAGCCAGCTTCGTGCGCCGGATTTGCTCCAGCGAGCGGTCGTACCGGCCTTGCGGGCGTACTAGACGGTAAAGGCTGCCTACGGTCTCCATGTTGTGCGAAATCACTTCCTGGCCGCCTGAGATCATGGTTTCCAGGGCCTCCCAGTTGGCTTTCACGTCGGGGATCAGGGTTTCAATCGTCGTAGCGGGCGACAGTTGCTTGGTGAGCACCACGGTATCGCGCCACACGCTGGCCCCGCGGTCCTTTAACTCGTCGCGGTTCACGCTCGTGAGCACGGCGTGCTTGACTTTCATCAGGGCGATGGCCTCGGCTACGCGGCGCGGCTCATCGAGGTCTAATTCGGTGGGGCGGCCGGTGGCCACGGCGCAAAACGAGCACGAACGGGTGCATATGTTGCCCAGAATCATGAATGTGGCCGTGCCCGCGCCCCAGCATTCGCCCATGTTGGGGCAATTGCCTGATTCGCAGATGGTGTGCAATTTGTGCTCGTCGACGAGCTTACGCACGGCGGCGTACTCAGGGCCTACGGGCAGCTTCACGCGCAGCCAGTCGGGCTTTCGGGGCCGGGCTGGCGCGGCCGTTTCGGGCTGGTTGAGAATAGGAAGATCAATCATTTTTCAGTGAGCAGTTAACAAGAAGCAGTTAACAGTTATCAGCGAGTAATTGTAGCGAAGCCTGTCATTCCCAGCAAAAACCATGGGAAGCGCCCGCTACGCAAAAGTAAGGAGCGAAGGCTCGGGAGGGACTTTGCTCACTATTTGCTACTAACCGCCAACCGACCTTATGAGCGGTGGCCGATGTACAAAGTCAGATACACTGACGGGAAAAACTTGTTGTTGATCAGCGCGGGATCGCCGCTCTGTCCGGGGTCAATTATGAGCAGGCGCTTGCTGTAGGCCTCCACCAAAACGCCGACTTCAACGCCCGCCACGGCGTCGCGGTAGCGGCCATACTCGAAGCTGAGCGCGCCGCGCAGGTGGGCCCCCGGCACCACTTGGAGCTTGCTGATGCCGCTGAAAAACGGCGCGTGGTCGATGATGGCCCCGTACGGCTCGTGGATTTTGGGGTCATACTGCTCGTCGCGGATGTCATCGCCGTTGCCGAAGTGCCCTGTGCGGGCTGCGGTGTAGTCGTAGCTGATGTAATACGGCATCAACAACCCCAGCGAGGGCCCCGCGCTGAGCAAGGCGTTGACCTGCACCCCCGCGTCGGAAGCTTTGCGAAACAAGATGCGCTGCACCCCAAACGACGGCCGCAACGCGAAGGCGTAGTTAGTTTTGTGGAAAATAAAACTGCCACCGGTCGCCGGGTTGGTGTAGCGTTCCTCCTTGGCATTTTTCAGCGACACCCCCTCCAGGCTCCAGAAACGCAGCCACCGGTCGTCGAGCACCCGCGCTGAGCGAATGGACACCCCCCCAATAAGGCCGCCCTGGGTGTTGAAGTTGAGGCCGTAGACAAACTCCTTGCGGTATGACTGCTCATCGGAAGGGGCATCGGCGGCGGGCGGACGGGCAGCAACGGCCGCCGGAGCGCCCGTAGTTTGGGCGCGGGCAGCCAGGGGCAGAGCCCCGGCCAGCAACAAACCGGGAAGCAAGCGGCGAAGAAGCGGCATAGACAACAAAATTAGACGCGAACGAGACAAGAACTAATTACCTTCGAAACCCGTGCGCACCCGGTTGGGTTCGATGGCCGGGCTACCTTTACGCGGCCCCAACCCCACCTTTAGTAAATATACACGCAATGCCCACCGCTACCGCCCTTTACCTCGGCCAGCTCCGCACCGAAGCCACCCACGTAGCTTCCGGCACCGTCATCCTCACCGATGCGCCCGTCGACAACCACGGCAAGGGCGAGGCGTTTTCGCCCACTGACCTGGTGTGCGTGGCCCTGGGCTCGTGCATCGCCACCACCATGGGCATCGTGGCCGACCGCCACGGCCTTGACCTGGCCGGCAGTACCTATGCCACCACTAAGTACATGAGTACCGCCGCGCCGCGCCGCATCGCACGCATCGAGGTGGCCCTGCAACTGCCCGCCGTACTCGCCGCCGCCGACCGCGCCTTGATGGAGCGCACCGCCCGCACCTGCCCCGTGGCGCTAAGCCTGCATCCCGACGTAGACAAACAGATTGTGTTTAATTATGATCTCTAGTCAGTTATAAGCTATAAATTACGAATCAAGGCTTACAGATTGATAGCTTAGTACAGGCCGTCAATCCGTAAGCCCTGATTTTTCATAACTCGTAGCTAAACAGCAACCGCAGCCTTCACCGCATCGAGGCGGATGCCCATGTGCGAGGCGTTGTAGGTCGACTCACCGTTTTGGATGAGCAGCAGTTGGGGCGACTCGTGGCGCACGCCGAACTGCTCAGCAATTTGGGCGGCCAAGGGGCGAAAGCGCAATAAGTCGAGGTAATAAATCGGCACGCCATCGAGCCCGCTTGCGGCCCATTGACGTTCAATTTTGGCCTTCGCCGCGGCGCTGATGGAGCAAGTGGTGCTGTGCTTGAAGATGAGTACGGGGCGCTGATGCGATTCATCGGCGAGGGCAGTCAGTTGAGCGGCATCGGTAAGGGGAAGCCAGGGAGTGGACATGTATCAGAGAGCTAAGTTGATGACCGATTGATCAGTAGAGGGAAAAAGTTGGTTCGGGCTGTGCCCAAAACCAAGTCGTGACCCGGACTACAACGCTGGGCGCAGCCAATCATTCCATTACAACAAGCCGAGGCCTATTTTTTCTTTTGGCCCAGGCCCGGAAGCCTCATTTTGTGGTTGATGGGGACCCCGTGGCGGTAGCGCAGCGCGTCAGCTCCGTCGGGCCGGGGCTGGTCGCCGTCGCCCCGTTGCAGGCGGGTGCGCTCAATGTCGAGGTGACTGTCTTTGTAGGGTGCGGCGGTGCGGCGGGCTTCGCGCAGGGCGCGGCGGTTGGCAGCATCGAGGCGACGGGGTGTTTCGGACGTTATCTGGGCCGGGGCGCGCAGGGCCACCAAGCCCAGTGCCAGGCCCAGCAGCCAGCGGCCGCTAGGGAGTGGGCGCCGGGTCGGGGCGGGGGGCGGGGGGCTGGGCTTTACCATGGGGCCGGGGCTTGTGGTGGAAAATATTGCGAATGGCTGCAAATGGCTTAAACGGCTTACCGGCCCGTTTATGTACGCGCCGGCGCTCTAGCTTGGGCTTTTTCATGAGTCCGTTTTTGTCGTATTTCAGCTTAGAGCCGCGGGGCGGCTTCTTGGGTGAGGCATCCGCGGCAGTGGCGGCGGGGGCCAGGGCGGCACCGGGGGGCGGAGCATCGGCGGCTTTTTCTTTGCTCTGCTTGCCGGCGGCGCGGGCGCTTTGCTTACGGGCGCGCTCGGCGGCCTTGCGCTGTGCCTTCAACTCGGGCGGCATAGGGGGCGTGGGGAGGCGGTAGGGGTGCAACAGGGTGCAGGCCCCCAGCAACAAGCCCAGCAACAAAAAGAAGAATAAGCGTTTCACAGGGCGCACAAGGATGGAAGGCGGGAAGATACGCACAGCCCCGCAGCGGCCCCCAGCCGCTTTGAGTCGCATCTTAGCCCCCGACAAAAGCTTCTTGCTCACCTCCTATTTTCAGATTGCGTCTGGTTTCAAAACGGTAAGAAACTGGGTTTAGGCGACCGAATTGGATTGCCGGCTCCTGTAGCGTTGCTTTGGCCAACGCTTCCCTATCCAAACCGCTGTATATGCTTGCTTTACTATTGCGCCGCTGGCTGCCCTTGGTCGGCTTGGTACTATTCGCCGCGCTGGCTATTTACCTCGTCCGGCCGCCGCGCCCGGTGCCCGCCAGCGCGCCAGCCACGACGTTTTCGGCCGAACGGGCGTTGCACGAAGTAGCCGTAGTGGCCCGGCAGCCCCACAGCCTCGGCACTCCGGCCCATGCGGCGGTGCGCGATTATCTGCTGCGCCGCTGTCGGGCGCTGGGCCTAACGGCTTCCGTGCAGGACACCGTGGCCATAGCCGCCGAGTGGGGTGTGGGCGGCCGGGTGCAGAACGTGGTGGCCCACCTGCCCGGCCGCACCCCCGGCGGCCCCGCCGTGCTGGTGCTAATGCACTACGACTCGCAACCCCACACGCCGGGGGCCACCGACGACGGGGCCGGCGTAGGCGCGGCCTTGGAAACCATCCGGGCCCTGCGCGCCGGCCCGCCCTTGGCCCACGACGTCACCTGGGTGTTCTCCGACGGCGAGGAAGCGGGCCTGCTCGGGGCCCGCGCCTATGCTGCCGACACCGCCCGACTCCGGCGCGAGGTGGGCGTGGTGCTGAATTTTGAAGCCCGGGGCAACGCGGGGCCCAGCATGCTCTTCGAAGTAAGCAGCCACAACGGCTGGGTGCTGCGCGAATTTGCCCGGGCCGCGCCCGTGCCGGTGGGCTCGTCGCTGGCCTACGAGCTTTACCGCTACCTGCCCAACAATACCGATTTCACGGTTTTCCGCAAGGCTGGCCTACCGGGGCTCAACTTCGCCTACACCGGCGGTTACTCATATTACCATAGTCCCGCCGATACACCCGCGCACCTCGACCTCGCCTCGCTCCAGCACCACGGCTCGTACATGCTGAGCTTAGTACGCCACTTCGGCACCATCTCGTTGACACACGACGCGCAGGAGCCGGACTACACGTTTTTCAACCCTTTGGGCACGCGGCTGGTGCTCTATAATGCCGGCTGGAATGTGGTGCTCAACATCCTGGCCGGTACGCTACTGCTGGTGGCCGTTGTGCGGGCCCGGCGGCAGGGGCACGTGCGCTTGCGCGGCCTGCTGGGTGGGGCCCTGGCTTGGTTGGGGGCCCTGGTATTCGTACTGGCCCTGGGCTGGGCTTCGCAGCGACTGGTGTGGGCCGCTTACCCGCAGTACGCGGCATTCTACGACCACACGTTTTATAATGTCGCGGCCTATCACCTGGCTCTGGTGGCGCTGGGCGTAGCCGGGTTCACGGCCTACTACGGCTGGTTGAGTCGCTGGCTGCGGCCTGATTCGCTGGCGGGCGGCCTGCTAGTGGTGGTAGCCTTGCTACAAATTTTCATTCAAATGAAAGCGCGCACCTCGGGCTTTCTACTGGGGTTTCCGCTGCTGTTCGGGACCCTGGCCTGGCTGTTGCGCCTAGCCAACGCACCCCGGTCGCGCCGCCGCCCGGACGAGCTTCGGCCCCCAGCCCCGCCCGTGGGCGTGCTGGGCTGGATTCTGGCGCTGCCCGCCGTGGCGATACTGGGGCCGCTCCTTGCGGCGTTGCTGGTAGTGGCCGGACTGGGGGCCCTGCTGCTGCCGGCGCTGGTGTTATTGGCGCTGCTGCTGGGCCTTTTGCTGCCGGTGTTGCTGCCCGCATTGGGCCGGTCGGTGGGCCGCGGGCGGGGCTGGGTGGTTCCGGCCCTGGCCGGCGCGGTGCTGCTAGGGGCCCTGGCCACGGGCCATGCCAGCAGCCAGCCCACCGCCGAAAAGCCCCAGCAAACCCACGTGTACTACCTGCTCGATGCCGACCAAGAGCAGGCCTATTGGCTATCGGCCCAAGCCCAACCCGATGCCTGGAACCTGCAATTCTTTTCGGCTCCGAGCTACACGCCTCTGCCGGCGTTGTTTCCGGGTTCGGCGCAGTCGGTGCTGCACCAAGGGGCCCCACGCCTGGCCCTGGCTGCGCCCCAAGTGACAGTAGTTTCCGACGGTACCGTGGCTGGGGGCCGCCACCTGCGCTTGTTGGTGCGCCCCGCCCGCGCCGGCGTGGTAAGCCTGCGCTTTACGGTAGCCACCAAGGGCCTGAAACAAGTACGGCTGGCTGGCCAACCGCTGGCGCTGAGCGGCGTACCGGGGCCCTATACCTCCTTCGCTTTCTACGCCCCCGGTCCGGCTGGCGTCGCCCTTGACCTGCAAACAGACGTACCCGGGCTTGTTAAATTGGTAGTGACGGACCGCAGCCTGGGGCTGCCCGCAGTGGCTGGCCTGGGGCCCCTACCGGCTACATTCGTTGCCGCACCGGGGGAGAACAGTTTTACCACGCAGGTAAGGAAGCGGCTTCGAATGTAACCTCCATCATCTTCCTCGACGAGCCCACCGCCTCGCTCGACGCCATCGCCACCGAGCAAATTAAGAACAGCCTGGAAGCCATCAAGCAAGGTCGCAAGGTGGTCATCGTCTTCCACCGCCGCGTCCAAATTATCGGTTCCGACTGCATCTACGTCATGAAACAGGGCCGCGCAGTGGAAAGCGGCACCCACGAAGAGTTGCACGACCAGCGCGACACTTACCGCAAAATCTTCGACGCCTCGGCCCGTAGCTTAAGTATCGGAAAACTAACCCGCGTAATGGTGGACAACGGCGGCGAAGTGGCCGATGCGGCGGAATAACTGCAACAATTCAAATCAATTGTTCGGCAAATATATCCTTGCAGGTACAGCAAAAACGCTGGCAACGTCGTGCACGAACTGGATGGCTTGATTTTCTTCATCAGTGGAAAACCGCGCTATAATAATTCCAGTAGGAGCATTTTGTACGGAGAACATGACAACCAATTCCTTTAAACGCGTTGGTGCATTATTCCAAATACCCCAACTGTATCTTGTTGGTGTAAATGGAATTACTTCTGAAAAGTATTTCAGCGTTACACCAGTGATATGCGGTAGCTGTTGCCAGGGCCCAACTCGCCAAATGAATAGGCTATAGTACTGGCGGAAGGAGTGCAATTCTTGACTAAACTCTAGCCCTGCCCGGCCAAGGGCAACGAGCAAATAACCGAATAGACTAATTCCAGCACTAAGCAGGGCGTCAATGCCGAGTACAATAAGAAAACAAAACAACCCGAGTGGAATAATATAAAACCTGAACGGAAGAGCAGTACGAGTAAGCGAAGTATCCAACTATTATAAGTTTAATATTGGGCCGGAAGGCACACCAGTTAGTACGAGTTTAGCCTAACTGGCGCGGATTTAGCGCAGCGCAACTCGTGTCAACTGTAGTACTCCCCAAAAGTTGGACAGTTAAAGCGGGCTAGCTTAGCTCGATTATGTCCCCCAAACGCACCCGCCGTCGCTACACGGCCGAGTTCAAAGCCGAGGTGGCCCTGGCCGCCCTCACCGAACGCCAGCCGCTGGCCGAGTTGGCGGCCCGCTACCAATTGGCCCCCGCCCAAATCACGCGCTGGAAGCTGCAGCTGCGCCAGCAAGCCGCCCAGGTTTTCGCCGAAGTGCCCGCGGCCGTTGCCCCGGCGCCCGACGTCGAGCCGCTCTACGCCGCCATCGGCCGGCTG
>JANPOR010000568.1:0-16149 GCA_031428075.1 Hymenobacter sp.
CTTTACGCACACTCAAAAGTATTTATGAAGTAGGATTCATGAACAGCAGCTCGTAAAAATACTTTTAACCCTTGCTTTAAAAGTTCTTTTTTCTACTCTTTGATGAGGTGGTATTCCACCAAGTCGTCGATGGGCGAGCGAATGATTCTGCCCACTTGCATACCATGGCTGTGAGCTACCTGCGTGAGGGCGTCGCGGAAGTTATAGCCTACCGAGCCCACACAGTTGAAAGTATAGTCTTGGAAGCGCGGGTAGTGCAGCACGATGTTTCGAAAGAACGCCTCGAAGCCCTGCAACACGATGTCGCGGCAGTAGCTTACGTTGTTGTGGTCGTAGGTGAACTTGGCGAAACTGGCCAGGAAACGGTTAGGCAGGGGTTGGTTATAAAGCCGGTCGAGGATGTCGTTGCGCAAGCCCAGGTTGTACGTTTCGCGGAAGGTATCTTGAAGGCCGTCGGGCAACAGGCCACGGATGTAATCGCGCAGCAGCCGCTTGCCGATGAACGAACCCGAGCCTTCATCGCCGAGAAAATACCCGAGCGAATCCACGTTGTACGTAATTTTTTTGCCATCGTACAGGCACGAGTTAGTACCCGTGCCCAGGATGGCCGCAAAGCCCGGCCCCCGGCCCAGCAAGGCGCGGGCCGCGGCCAGCAGGTCCTCGGTCACCTCCACAACTTGCACGTTCGGAAACAACTGCTTAAGGGCGTTGCCGATCACGGCCGCCTTTTCCGGCGACGATACCCCAGCCCCGTAAAAATGCACCTCGTGCACCTCGTTGCGCGGCAGCGTATCGGGCAGGGCCCCGCCCAACGACTGTACGATGCCCGGCGTGTCGATAAAATCGGGGTTGTAGCCCTCCGTATTGAAATAGACGCGTTGGTGGGCGTCGTCGAGCTGGCACCAGCTGCATTTGGTGGAACCGCCGTCGGCAATGAGAATCATGCGGGGAAATTAAATGATGGGGCTGCGAAAGTAAGGAATCTGTTCGTAAGAGGCGCGGGCAATCCCTCGATGGCCCCCACACGGGATGTTATTACTTTTTTTAAAAAAGATGCGACAGAATTGCGGTTTTATAACTATAAATGCTATTTTTACCCAGTCGAACAAAAGCGCAGGTTACCAGCTAGATAACCTCGTCAATGGTGCGGCGCACTTTCATTTCTTATTTTCCTAATCATCCACAGCATGAAGATTTCTACCCTTGCGGCCTTTGGGGCGCTTTCCGTGGCCAGTGCATTCGGTGCTCGGGCGCAAACCGTCACCGTCGACGGCATCTTGAACGCCAATGAAATCGGGGCCGCCAGCGCCGGTAAATACGTGGTGCTCGGGACCTACCCCTACGCCCACGGTTTTGGCGATGCCGGCCTGCTGAGCATGTACGCGGCTAATTCTGCCACAAAAATTTACCTGTTCCTAGGTGGCACGCTCCAGCCGTACAAAGACGGTAACGGCAACAACTCATTTCAGATTTACCTGAGCGTGCCCGGCCTGACCGGCGTTCCCACCGGTACGGTCTTGCCTTCGCCTATTAGCTTTGCCACTAGCTTCGGCAAGATGAACGGCAAGCTCGATCAGGCTGTGCAGTTGGGCATTGCCATCCACACTAACGGGACCACCGGGCAGTACCAAGTCGAAGGCGTTTCGTACACGTCGGCTACTGCCGCTACCGACCAAGTGCTGACTGCGGCCGCCAGCCCGGTAGTCGACACCGGCGCACCCATTACCCTGGCCACTTCGGGTGCTTTTGCGCCTTTCAACGGCGCGCGCGCATCCTACCGCAACACCATGGACGGTAAGATTCAATCGAACCCTGGGTACGCCGCGCCCGGCACTGCTGGAGCTGTTTACGGCGCAGCCGGCACCTATGGCCTCGAAATCGAGATTGATCGGACGGCCCTGGGCATCCTGGTGGGCACGCCGGTGCTGAACCTTTTTGCCTTGCAAAATAACGGCGGTGGCGACTACGCCTCGTCCGATTACATCCCCAACGCTGTGGCCCCTGCCGCCCCCAACTTGACCAAAAACCCCGACTTTACGACTATCGCGGGTACGCAATCAGCCATGTTTACGCTGGCCACCGCGCTGGCTACTAAAACTGCCGATGAAGCTGCCGTAGCCTTGTCCGTGTTCCCAAACCCTGCCACCGGCCGCGCCGTCGTGGCCTACCGCGTGCTCGGCAAAGCCGCGGCGGTGCGCATCGTACTCACCGACTTGCTGGGCCGCCAGGTGCGCGTGCTGGAGAGCAACACCAAGCCGGTCGGCCTGCAAAGCACGGTGCTAGATGCTGGGACCGTAACGGCCGGTATCTACTTGGTACACGCCCAGGTAGGCGAACAAGCAGCCGTGCGCAAGCTGGTGGTGGAGTAAAGTATAAGCTCTTAAAGTGCCGTATTCCGTGCGGTTGGAGCAATTAGAGTTAAAGAGAAGGGTCCCGCGCGGAATGTCCGGCGGGGCCCTTTTCTTGTTTGTAGAGCCGATTGGAAATGAAAGAGCTTAGCGGGCAAACCGCTCGAGTGCACTTTCAAACGTGCCACAAAAAAAGGCCGCTGACAAGCAGCGGCCTCTTCTATTTGATAGTAAACCGATCAAATGCTATTTGGTGATGGTGTAACTCATATTAGCCAAATCAAATTTGATGGTGTAGGTGCCTGCCGCGGCTACTTTAATATTACCACCGCCCGAAACCAGGGGGCCCCCGTCGTTGGAGCTGCTGCCGTAGTTCACGGCCCATGCGCCATTCGAGCGGAACTTAAATTCGCCGGCGTTCAAATCGCGGGTCAGGTTGTAAGTTTTAGTATCGCAGTCATACGTCAGCGGCACGTCGGTGTTCCAATCTACCCCCGCTGGCCCAATGATGGCCCAGGTATCGGAAGTGGGCGCGAGGCACACCTTATAGGGAGTAGCCGTAAGCGACAATGCTGGCGAGGCCTGAGGGGCGTTTGGGGCGTAGTTGGCATTGAGGCGCACATCAACTTCAGCAGCCTTGCCAGGGGGGAGGCCTAGGCTAATCAGGGCCGTGTTTAACTGCTCTACAGTTACGTTGGTGGGAGAGGTGCCAGCGTTGATCATGGCCGGAGCCGTAAACGCACCGCCCTTCTTGTCAACCTGCAGCTGGTACGTGATGGCCGGATTGTAAGGGTGGTCCGCGTTGTTCCAGGTGAAACCGGACAAAGGCGTCCAGGTGTAGGTGACGGCGGTTTGCGCTGCGTTAGCCTGGGTGAGTACAACTGAGTTGGTTGAAGCCGTCAGCGTGGGCGTGTTGTTGGGCGTGAGGGTAGCCTGCACCTCGTCCTTTTTGCAGGACGTGAGGCCGAGTATTGCTACCGTACCAAAGCCAACCGCTTGGGTAAGCCAATTTTTCATGATAAGTAAATTTAAAAGTATGTATGGTAAAAAATGCTCCCCTGACCAATTCCGACGCGTTCCAAAAAAGTATGCGGCGTTTGGTCAGGGAAGCAAAAAATGTTTAATAGCCCGGGTTCTGCGTCAGGTTGGGGTTTACGCTCAGATCCGCCGTTGGAATAGGGAACAAGTTGCGGTAGTCGGGAACACTGGTGCCGGCGGCAACCCCCCCCTTCCAGGGCCAGAGGTAATCCGAGCCGGTGAACAGTTTGTAACGAATGAGGTCGGTGCGACGGCTGCCTTCCCAGTACAACTCGCGTCCCCGCTCGCTGAGCAGGAAGTTGGCTGTGAGATCAGCGGCGGTGATGTTGCCGGCGGGAGCGTTATTAAAGGCCCTGGTTCGCACTAGGTTAACGTAGGTGAGGGCCTGGCTCATGTCGCCGCCGCCGCGCACAGCCGCTTCGGCGTACATCAGGTATACATCGGCGAGGCGGAGCATCGGGTAATCGGTGTCCACGAACGTGTTGTCGGAGCCGGGGACCCCCGTCGAACTAACGTTCTTGAATTTAATTGGCACGTAGCCGTTGTTGAAATTGGTGAGCGAAGCAATGTCCAGGGTTTGGCCGCCGGTCACAAATTTGCCCCGGCTGTCGGCCGCCGTGTCCGCGAACTGCTGGAAGAGGCTAGCCGTGGTGCGGGTGCCGCCCCAGCCGCCGCCGATGCCGTACTTGCTGGGGTCCCAGTTGGCATCCGATGTTCCTGATACCGCTGCGTGGGTCAGGAACGTAGTGCCGCCGTAACTCTGGGTTTTTTTGCCGTCGAAAGCAATCGGGAAGATGATTTCCGAACTGGTGTTGTTATCGGTGCGGAACAGGTTGGCGTATTTCGGCGACAGCGAGTACACGTTGGAGTCGATGACCTTTTTGGCATAAGTTGCACAGTCGGTATAGCGGGCCGTGCCCGTGTACACTTCCGCGTTTAGATACATTTTGGCGAGTAAGGCCCAGGCGGCGGCCTTGTTGGCGCGGGCGTACTGGCTCGAACTCAGGCTCGGGGCCAACAGGTCGCTGTCAATGGCCTTCAATTCCGTCTCGATGAATGCGAACAAGTCGGCGCGCTTAATTTGCTTGGGCGCCGTTGTTCCCCCGATACCGTCGGCCTCGGTGGCAAACGGCACGTTGCCGTATAGGTCCAAGGCATGGTAATAGGCCAGGGCCCGCAGGAAGCGTACCTCGGCCCGTAAGGCTTTGACGCTGGCCAGGTCGGCACCGCTGATGTTGCGGGCGCTCAGCTTAGCATCAGTAGCCTCGGCTAGGAAGCCGTTGCACACGGTCACTTCGTAAAGAATGCGGGCATAGAGGCCCTGAATCAGCACCCCGCTGGAGGTCCAGTTCATATTGTGCCAATCCTGCACCCCGGGGTCTCCCCACTGAATAACGGCTTCGTCGGTGGTCAGTTCCTGGGCACTCCAGAGTTGGCGAACGTAATCCGAAGTTCCCTGGTCGATGCCAAGGATATCGCCGCTGTTGGCGTTGGCTCCGTTAGGCCCCGTCAAGGCAAAGCCACTGTAAGCTTTGGCAGCAGCGGCCTGGTAGCCCGTCGCGTCCTTATACACCGCGTTGGCGTCGAGGTCATATGTAGGCGTGCGGTCGAGGTCCTTCTTACACGAGGCAGTCCCAACGAGCACAGCCGAGGCGATGCCCATAAGGGTGGCGCTTCGAAAAATAGAGTTTTTCATAAAAAAACTAAGGCTAAGAAATTAAAGGGTCAGGTTCAAGCCGAACGTATAAGTGCGCGGCCGGGGGTAAATATTGTTATCCACCCCGTTGGGTAGCTCCGGGTCGAGGCCCTTGTACTTCGTGGCTACGAAGACGTTCTGAACCGCCGCGGTTAACCGCAAACTGCCTTTGTTGTTCAGAACTTTACCTGCGTCGTAGCCGAGGGTGGCGTTGTCCATACGAAGGAAGGAACCATTCTGGATGTAGTAGTCCGACGAATACCGGCTCTGGCTTGAATTGACAAAGCCGGTGTAGTTAGCATCCTGCGTCACGTTCGACACAAAATTGTTCGAGCCCACGATGTTCTGGTAGTTGCCAAAGTTCGAGTTGACGTTGTTATACACGTAGTTACCTAAGTTGGCCCGCAGCGAGAAGGCCAAGCTTACCCGGTCGTAGTTCATTGTGGAGCCGAAACCAAGCAACACCTTTGGAGCAGATTGCTGATAAACGCGGCGGTCGTTGGAATCGATTTTGCCGTCGCCGTTGAGGTCGGCGTACACGCCGTCAATCGGCTTGCCGTTGGCACCATACACCTGCTGGTAGGCGTAGAAGGCCGACGAGGGGCTACCAATGGCGTAGAGGCCGATGTTGGTGCCCGTGCCGCCCGAGATGCCAGTGTTTTCGATGCCAGCAAACCCGGCTTCCTGTGGCCCCAGCGAGAGGATGCGGTTTTTATTGTAGGTAGCATTGGCGTTCACGTTCCACTTGAAGTGTTCGCCCTGCACCGGGCTGCCGTTGATGTTGAACTCGATGCCTTTGTTTTCCAGCGAGCCGACGTTGGATATGAGTCGGTTAGTGAAGTTGGTGAGCAGTGGAATGGGAATTACAGCCAGCAGGTCCGTGGTTTTGCGGTAGTACACGTCGGCACTGGCGCTGAGACGGCCGCCGAAGAATGCAAAGTCCAGACCGGCGTTGTAGGTCGCCGTCTGCTCCCATTTCAAGTTGCTATTGTAGCCCAAAGGCGAGTACGGCGAATAATAGGTGTTACCCAATAGATAATCGGCTGAGGGCACGTTTTGCGAGTAGCGCTGGATATAGGGGTAGTCGCTACCGGCAGCGGCAACTACGTCCTGCTGGCCGGTAATGCCGTAGCCTAGGCGTAGTTTGAGGTCCGAGAGCGTGGTGTTATCCTTCAGGAACGCTTCCTCTTTGAGGCGCCAAGCGAACGAGGCGGCCGGGAACAAGGCGTTGCGGTTGGTTGTAGGGAAGCGCGACGAGGCATCGTTTCGCAGCGTGCCGGTGAAAATGTACCGGTTATTGAGGGTTAGATTGGCCCGGCCGAAGTACGAGATGATCGTGTACTGGGTGCGGAACGGGTGAAGCGCAGCCGGGGCGAGCGTGCTGGTGTCGTTGAACAAGGTGGTTCGGTAGGCCGGCTTGGTGGTCACAAAATCTTGGTACGAATAGCCAGCCAATAGTTCGAGGCGGCTGGTTTCGCTGAGCTGCTTGGTGTAGTTTAGATAAGCTTCGAGGAGCTTGTTGTTGCTCTGCTGCGAGTAGTAGCTAGCGGAGCCGCCACGGGCCTTGTTGCTCGCGTTGGAATAGTAAGGGTTGTTGAAGTAGGCGGTGGCCGAGCGGGAATCTACCGTGTTGGTGCCGGTGGCGCGGGTCACATCGTAGCCTAGGTTCAAGTTGGCATGCAGGTCGGGCAGGAAGTGAAATTTGTAGTCCAACTGCACGTTGCCAATGCTGCGCTTCACAGTGCTGCGGTCGCGCCGGAGCATGAGCGTGGCGACCGGGTTAGCGGGTACGTTCTGCTGAGGTGTACCATTGGCCTGCAGATACTGGAAGTAGTTGCCGTAGTTAGCATTGTCGCTGAACACGTTTTGCGTGGGGTCGAAGGTCAGTGCCGCGCCGATGGCTCCGGTGTCAGCAAATTTGTTGTCGGCCCAGGTGCCTTTTACGTTTACGTTGACCCGCAGGTGGTCGTCAAGCAGGATGGGGCTGAGGCTTAGCGAGCCCGAGTTGCGGACGAGACTGTTAGTGAGAAGGATGCCACGCTGCTCCAAGTTGCCAATCGAGGCGCGAAAGGGCAGCTTGCCTACGGCCCCAGTCAGGCTCACATTGTTGTCATACGTTAGGGCTGTGCGGAAAATCTGATTCTGCCAGTTCGTGTTGCCCGTGCCCAGCAGGGGCACTTGCTGGGGAGCCACGGCATTCACCGAGGCGCGGAACTCATCGGCCGACAGCACCGGCACCGAATTGTAGCGGGCGGAAACCGAAGTGTTCGACACCAGGTTGACAGTCAGCTTATCGCCAATGGCTCCTTTTTTAGTGGTGATGAGGATAACACCGTTCGAAGCCCGCGAACCGTAGATGGCCGTTGCCGAAGCGTCTTTCAGAACGGTGTAGGTTTCAATGTCGTTAGGGTTGATTAGGGTCAACGAGTTGGCTGAGCCGGTTACGCTGGAGTTGTCCACCGGTACGCCGTCAATCACGATGAGCGGGTCGTTGCTAGCGTTCAGCGACGAGCCCCCGCGGATGCGGATAGTGGAAGTGGCACCCGGGGCCCCACCGCTGGTCGTGATTTGTAAACCAGCCACTTTGCCTTGAATGAGTTGTTCAGGGCTGGTAATTTGTCCTTGCACGAAGTCTTTCGATGACACCGTGGTCAGGGCGCCGGTTACGTCCTGCTTGCGCTGGGTGCCGTAGCCAATTACTACGGCCTCACCCAACTCGGTAGCGTTCACCGAAAGAGCCGCTGTTAGTTCCGCGTTTTGGCCGGCTATGATGGTTACCGGGCGCCGCACGGCGTTGTAGCCCACGAAGGTCATTACAATCGTTTGCGGCCCAGCCGGAACATTATTGATACGGAAAGCGCCGTCAACGTCGCTGGAAACACCGAGCGAAGTGCCGTTAACCAGCACGGTGGCCCCGGGGATTCCCGCATTTTTTTCATCCAGCACACGGCCACTTACCGAGCCGGTCTGAACCTGTGCCTGAGCCGTAAGCTGCAGGCCGGGAAGGATTAATAATAGCAAAAGCCAGAATTTTGCTAGATAAGGGTGTTTCATAAGAAAAGGGGGTTGGTGAAAGTTGAAAAGAGTAAAGAAAAATAGGACTGACGAAAGAGCTCTGGCGGCATAAAATTCCTCAAATTTAACATGTACTGCGCAAAAAACGCAGCCTTTTCAATCTAAAAAACATTTGAAGACTATTCTGAAATTAGTTGGTTGTGAAGACATGATAATGACATATAACTATACAGGCAATACCGGGTGAAGGTAAGGTCCGTACGCGCAAGACGATTACTGGCGCGGAATCAGGTGCAAACCTTTGCACCACCTTGTCATTGGCCTTTGGTGACGCCCTACACTACTTACCTTTGATAACTCCGCATCGTCAGTATTATTCACATTATTTACCCATGAAAACGTTGCTATTATTATGCCTTGCTGTGGGCTTGCTGCCCGCTACGGCGGCCGCCCAGCACGCGCCCAGGGCCCAACACGGCCGCGAGGCGTCGGACGAGCCGCAACTCGTCATCGGTCGCGTCAAGCTGGCCGATCCAGTGCTGGTGTTTTACAGGCAGGTGGGCCCCGGCACAGCCGTGCAGCAACTGGTGATGAGCAAGAACCAGCTGCCATTGTTGCGCACCCTCACGCTGGAGGAATTGGCACAACGCCGCGAAGTGTTTGTGGATGGGCTGAGCAATTTGGCGCTGCCCGGCACCGACGCCCAGAAATTCCGGCTCTCGGGCTCGAGCCTACTTGCTGGCAAAGAGCGTCGCCCGGCCGGCGATGGCCGCAGCACCTACGCCCGCCTAAAAGTGCCGTCGCCGGGCGAGCTGTACGTGGTGCGCGAGTCGGCCGAAGAATACCGCCACTTTGTGGCGGCCCCGGGCCAGCAGGGCTCCCGTATCGATTTCCAAGTCAATGGCCTGCCCGGCATTGACTCTGTGCGGGCTATTTATACGCTGCGTAAAATCAACACGGCGGAGCGCAGCCTCGGCGACGGGGCCACTCTACGTTAGCGCGCCGCTTTTGCTTACTATGTCTGTTTCTGGTTTCCATCAGCCCGCGCCGGGGCCCTCTACGACGGCTCGCTGTGCCGTCTTAACAGGCTGCCCCGTCGGCCAGGCCGGACCACCCGCCCACACGGCCAGCCCGCAAGCGCAGGTGCTCGACACGGCGTTTTTTATGCCGCAGCTGGGCCGCCACCGCCGCGTGTGGCTGTACCTGCCCGCCGACTATGCCCGCCAACCCCGCCGCCGCTACCCGGTGCTGTACCTGCACGACGGCCAGAACGTATTCGACGCAGCCACGGCTTACGCCGGCGAGTGGGGCGTCGACGAAACTCTCAACCGCCTCCGCGCCAGCGGCCAGGACCCTACTGGCTGCATCGTGGTGGCCGTCGACAACGGCGGCCGTTACCGCGGCGACGAATACATTCCATGGGCCAACCCGCGGCTGAAAATTGGGGGCCAAGGCGCGGCCTACGTCGATTTCCTGACCTTTACGCTCAAGCCTTACATCGACCAACACTACCGCACGCGGCCCGACGCCGCCCACACGGGCATCGCCGGCTCCAGCTTAGGGGGGCTTATTTCCGTGTATGCGGCCCTGCGCTACCCGGCTGTGTTTGGCTGCGTGGGGGCCTTCTCGCCGGCTTTTTGGGTTTGCAACGATTCGCTGCGTGCTTACGTCCGGCAGCATCCCCCGGCCCCCCGAACCAAGTTCTACTTCGTGGCCGGGGCCAAGGAAGACTCAACCATGCTGCCCTTGATGGCCACTTGGCGCGATCTGCTGCACACCGCCGGCGTGCCCGCCGCGCATCTGGCCTACCACGCCGCTCCCGATGGCGAACACCGCGAATGGTTCTGGCAACGGGAATTTGCCGCCGCCTACGAGTGGCTGTTCAGTAAAAAATAACGCCTAAAAATTTAGCGAACCAGCAGCGGCCGGGTGATAACGGTGCCATCGGCCTGCAATTGTACCAGGTAGACGCCCGGTGCCAGTGGCGGGCCCTGGCCCAAAGCCAGCATGTGCGGGCCGGCCGGCAGCTGGGGCGCATCGGCCAGCACCCGCACGAGTTGGCCGGTGAGGGCCCGCACGGTAGCCCGCACCGAACCAGGCCGCGACAGATCAAAGCCCAGCGAAAACGATTCAGTAGTGGGATTTGGGTACAGCCGTACGGCTGTGGCGGCGGCGGTTGGTGCGGTGGCCAGGGCCTGGCCAGTCGTAAAGGTCACGTCGTCGAGGCTGCAATAGTTGCCGGCGTTGGCATCGGAGCGCAGGCCAATCTCGCACTGCCCGTTCGTCACTACGATGCCCGGCAATTGCAGCTGCGCGAAATTGGCGCTCCTGGGAACGTCGATGAATTGCTCAGGGCCGCCAAAGCCGTTGGCGTAAAACTGGCAGCTGTTCTGGCCGCCGCCGCTGGCCACCCAGCCGCTCAACGTATAGGTGCCGTTGGGCAAGTTGGTGAGTAGTTGATAGGTGCGCACCCGGTAGGCCGCGGTCTTGTAGTGCGTGAGGCGGAAAAAGTCGGTATGTACGCTGCCGCCTTCGGTGTAATCGGCGTCTGCGTCGGCCGTGGAGGCCGTGCTCCAGCCCAGTGGCGTCTGGGTCGCGCCGGTGTACTCAAAGCCTGAGTTGTACACGAGGCCCGGTGCCGCAGGCACATTCAGGAAAGCGTCCATCGCCACCGTAGGGCGGCCGCCGGTGCCCCAGGCCCCCAAGGTGTAACCCTGCCAGTTGTAAGCTTCGGGCTCCCAATACACCACGCCCAGGCCCTTGCCATCGGCCACCGACTTGGTTTTAGCGATGAGGTCGAGCAGCATCTGTTGAGCAGGGACGGGGTAAGTAGCTGACATTCCAGTTTCTACCATCATCACTTCTTTGCCAGGGTAGCGGCTCACCAGGTCGTTCATATTAGCTAGGCATTGGGCCGTGAGGGTAGGCCAGTTGGTGATCGAAGGATAAAGCGACAGGCCCACCACATCCCAGTGGGCACCGTTGGCTTGTAAGGCGTCGAGGACGTAGCGGGAAGTGCCGTTGTCATAGCCGTTGGCGATGTGGATAATTACTTTAGTGGTGGGGCTCACTGCCTTCACCGCCTGATAACCCTGGTCGACGAATTGCGCGAAATTCGCCGCCCCGCCCTGCGAAAGCCGGCCTTCAGGCCACAGCATCCCGTCGTTGGTTTCGTTGCCCACCTGTACCCGTTCGGGGGTGATGTTGTTATTTTTCAACGTGGTCAGAATGTCCGTTGTATGGTCGTACACCGCCTGCTTCAGCTGGGCCACGGTGTAGCTCTGCCAGGCCGCGGGCTTGGTCTGCTTGCCGGGGTCAGCGAAGGAATCGCTGTAGTGGAAGTCGATGAGCAGGCGCAGGCCCAGGGTGTGGGCCCGGATGGCCTTGGCCAGCACGTCGGCCTTGCCGTTCCAGCCATCAGCCGGATGTACCCACACGCGCAGCCGAACAGTGTTCAGCTTATAATCGTCGCGCAGCAGCAGGAACAAGTCCTCCTGGGCCCCCGCAGCGGTATAGAACTTGTAACTCGATGCCTCCATCTGGGTCACCCAGCTGATGTCGGCGCCCTTGGCGAAAGCTGCGGTCTGGGCCCCAGCCGGCCGGGCCAGGCCCAAGGTCAGGCCCACGAAAACGAGCAGGCGGGTAAACGTCGCCATAAAGAAATTTTTTTTAGGAAAAGCCATCGGGTTTATTGCAGCGAAACCGATTCCAGATCCAACGTGAGCGGCTCGGCGCCGGAAGGAGCGGCATCCAGCACTACTAGCAGCACCTCGGCCTCGGCCAGTTTCAGGGCCGTGGGCAGCGCGGGAGCGGTGTAGGTGAGGGGCAGGAAACCAGGGTAAGGGCGCGGCACCAGCAGTAGCGGCGCCGGCCGAAAGGCTGCCAGCGGCACGCGCACCTCCTGCCAATCCGTGCCGCTCAGTGGCACGTCGGCGGTGTAGGCTACGGCGTCGCGCGTGACCAGGCACAAGTGCAGCCGGCCTACCCCCCGGCCGGGGCGTACCCGCGCCACCACGGTTTGGAAAGTAGCCAAATCGGCGGTGCGGCCAGCCAGCCTATCGCCGAAGTAGACGCGCAGCGCAGCTACCGGTTTTCCGACGGCTAGGACCGGGGTTTTGGCTCGCGCAGGGCCCTGCACCATGCGCAGGGCCAGCGCGCCAGTCGGCGTCGTCACGTAGTCGGTCCAAGCGTTGGCCTCTACGCCGTGGGCCTCCACTAGGTCCTTGTCAGCCCCCGCGTTGAACAGCGGTAATGGGGCCCCGGCCGCTACCACAGGCACTTCCCAGTGCTCGGCGTAGGCGTAGTTCCAGTCGCCGGGCTGGCCCGCGAAGCCGCCCGGAAACGTATGCGCTCGGCCCTTCTGCCGCAGCACCAGCCAGTACTTCACTAGGCCGGGGTACACCAGTGCGGCCGGCACGGTAGCCGCGTAGGTGGCGTAGGATGTTAGGGTCATCGGCAGTTGCTGCGTGCGACCGTAGTAGTGCTGGACCACGAGCAGCACACTATCCTGTGGGCCGGTTCCGGAGAGACGAACTTCGATGCGCAGCGGCTGCCCGGCCGTAGCCTCGCTCGGGGGCGTGTGCCGTGCCTGGGGCCCCAACTCAGTGGGGGCCGGGGCCACAAATTCGCCCAGCAGACCGGCACCAAAAGGTGTTTGAGCGGTATAAGCGACCGTCGGCTGGCCAGTAGCGGCCACCAAATACACCCCCGGCCGCACTGTCACGCGCCCGCCAACGGCCTTGGCTTGGGCCGGGTTGCCTTCGTTCAGGCCCCGCAGCGTGAAGGCATCGCCCAGGCCGGGCAGCGCAAGCTGCAACGGCTGGTCGTTCCACAGAATCTGGGTGACGGGTTGCGCCAGCGAGGTTTTGGCAAACGGGTCGCGGATGGACACGGCGTCGGGCATCACCTCCAGCCGCCACACGCCCGGCGCCAGTCGGTCTAGGAAATAGGCCCCCGTGCCGCCGTAGCGCACTGCCGCCGACGAGCCCGTGCCCGCCACGTGGCGCAGCTTGGCCGGGACCACCGGCCGCGTTGAAGTGCTGGTGGTGTAATAAAATGCCTCCGGCGTATTCATCTCGCTCAGCCCCGCCCGGTAGCTCACCCGAAACGCATCGAACACCGAGTCGGCCGGGTAGCGTCCGAAGGCTTGCCCCCGCTTCACCCGCCGAAACACCTGCCCGGCGATGAGCAAACTCAGGGCCTTAGCCGGCGTGTAGGCCAGGTTCAGGTAGTGGGTCTGGTACTCGGTGTTAGCGTAAGCCAGGGCCAGCGGGTCGTAGGCAAACATGGTCGCCCACTGCAAGCCCGCCGTACGGAAGCTGCGGGCCATGAACGGGTACATCACCGGCTGCACTACGTCAGCCGACTCGAACTCGTACGCCATCTTGGCCTTGCTTTTGAAGCGCGGGTCATTCACGTATGGAATCGGGAACTGGTCCACATAGGGCAGAAAATTGCCGCGCAGTGTGTGCCCGCCCACCAGCCCTTCGGGGTACCACTGAAACGTCAGCCCGTCCACCTTGGCGTTCAGAATGGCGTCGTGCACCTGGGGGCTCTCGGCGATGTTGTAAAACACCGGCTTGCGGCAGTCCGTGGCCCGAATGGTCTGGGCCATGCGGTCGGCAAAAGCCGTAACGGGCTCCTCGGGCAGGTGGTAGTGCGGCTCGTTGCACACCTCGAAAGCGATGATGCCGGAGTCCTGCCGGTTCAGTTGCTGGTTATATTGGTTGCGGTGGTTGAGGAACTGCGTGAGGTAGCGCTCCTGGGCCGCCACGGCGCGCGGGTTGGTGTAGGCCTCGTCCTTTGGGTAGATGCTCGAAAAACCCGCGCCGGTGTCCCGCTCCGGGTAGCCATTGTTCCAGTAGGCAATTGGGGTGAGGATGATGTTGATGCCGCGTCGCTCCAGCTGGTCCACCAGGTAGTCGAGCAGCCGCAGGTGGTCGTTCTGCTGCAAGTTGCCCAGCGTGTCGCTGATTTCCACGTCCCATACGTGCAGGCGAAACGCGTCCACGCCCAGCCGCGCCAAGTGGTACACGTCCTGCCGGATGGCCTGCTCCCGGTCGGCGCCCACCTTGCCCAGGGCCCGGTACGAGTAGGCAAACGGCGCGGTGTAGTTCACCCCAAACAAGGCTACTTCCTGTTTGCCCTTCTGCCAGCGCAACACCCCGGCCTTGTCTACGAATACGTCGCCGGTGTGCGTGGTTTGGCCAGCGGCGTGGTGCGGCAGGAGCAGGCCCATTAGGGCCCCTAGCAATAGAATGATAACCCGGGAAAGCATAAGCAAACGTAGCAGGAAAGCCGGGCGCTGCCCAAAATTTAACAAATTATAAACGCTAATCCCGACCTATTTCAACGCCAACGGCCGCAGAAACCCAGTGGCTTCTGCAGCCGAAGGAACCGATGGGATACTGTCAATAAATAGGCGTTAGTCGCGTCCCGGTAATAGCCGGTTTGGCCAGATTTCTCGCTGCCAAGCCACGGGGTTAGGAATGCTCAGACTACCGCCGCCCCGGTGAATAATTGCCGAAAGCCCTTCCCATAACGGGTTGGGCTCGGCCAGCTTTTTCGTCACGGTACCATCAATTACCCGCAAACCCGTTGCTTTAAGTGCCTGAACCAACTTGTGATAATCGGCTTAGTCGGGAATAATGTGTACTACTCCCCAAAAACTGGACAGTTTAGCGGGGGTTACTAAGTAATATAGTTACGTTCAAATTAATAGATTTGGGTAAAGACTTGCGCAAGCGTTTGGCCGCGTAGGCTTTGGTGGGGTCGGCGGTGATTGTAGTAGGCAAAGTACGCGTCAAGCTGGTGAAATAAGTGCTGGCTGTCGTCGGCCGGATTCAGGTAGATGTGCTCCCATTTGACCGTGCGCCAGCGGCGTCCGATGAAGGCATTATCGGTGGCCCGGCCCCGGCCGTCGCGGCTGATGCGGCAGCCGGCGGCTAGCAAGGCCTGTTCGTAGGCCAGGCTGGTAAACTGGCTGCCTTGGTCAGAGTTGAAGATGAACGGCGCCGGGTGCTGGGCCAGCGCCGGGTGCCCGACGTGAGGCAGAAGCCGACGTCGGGCGTGTTCGACAACTCCTAACTGAGTACGTATCGCGCGTGTCAGTCGAGTACGGCCACCAGATAAAGGAAGCCCTTGGCCATGGGGATGTCGGTGCTGTCGGTGCTCCACACCTCATTCGGGGCCGGGGCCGGGCGGTCCCGCAGCAGGGACGGGTAGGGCGTGACGCCCTGCCCGGGGACCGACAGACGCGGCCTGGGATAGACCGACTCGTGGCTCATCAGGCGCACGAGCCGGCGTACGCGCTTTTCGTTGACGGCGTGGCTAGCCCAGCCGCAAATGGTCGCGCAGGCCGGGTACCCCTTTGAAGTTATGGTGGGTAAACTCCTCGACGAGCAGGCGCATGAGCAATAGATTCTGGGCGCTTTCGCCCCGGGGCTGGTAGGAGTAGCTGCTGCGGGCCCGCCCCAGAGCCTGGCAGCAGCGGGCCCGCCCCGAACCCTCCCCGCTGGCCTGTGCCAGGGTGCGTTGTTGGGCTACTGGCATGGCCCCGGCGTTCTTTTTAGCAGGTGATTTTCCATCTGCAACCGACCGATGGCCGCGTAGAGCGGTTCCACGTCTGGCGGGACCGCGACGGCCGCGCTCGGCTCGGTGAAGACCTGCGCTGCCTGCTGGCGCAACTGCGCCTTCCAGCGACTGATTTGTTCCACCGATAACTGGTCGCGCATGGCCAACTCGGCCAGCGGGTGCCGCCCGGTCAGCGCGGCTAAAGCCACCGCTACCTTAAACTCAGCAGTGAAGCGGCGACGGGTGCGTTTGGGATTCATGGCGTTGACTAAGATAGCCGCCATAAACTGTCCAACTTTTGGGGAGTACTACATTAACTACTTGAAAACCTTATCAATTACACCTAATTTTCTCCTGCTTAACTAGACCATCTCATTAAAAGGAGCAAAAGCAGCTTCTATTCTTTGATGCGCAAGCCCGGTATTCACTCCGCCTAGGTTAAAAGCGCTCCAGTTGCAGGTTACTGACCGGGGTTATGAC
>JANPOR010000569.1:0-7760 GCA_031428075.1 Hymenobacter sp.
ACCTATTTTGACTACCATAGTCACGACCGCCGATACTCCCACATCGGCTATTCAAAGCCCTATCAGTTTCACCAACAATAACTCATCAATATCACCTAATTCTCTCCTACTTAACCAGACCACCTCAGATTTCGTCCCCGCGTCGGTGGGGCCCTAGGCGTAGTTAGACCGGCTGCGTTGTAAAACTACCCGGTCCCTATACCCAATGCTGTAAAACACGCGGCCCACCTTTGGTTGAGACGGGAATAAAGAAGTGCATTCGAACCCTTCGACAAACTAGTCCCGCTAGTCTGCCAAGTCCAAGTCCGGCATGCCGATGGGGGCCCCGGGCGGCATGTCCACGGCAGGCGGGGGCGAAAATTTGTTCGGGTCGGCTTTGAACCGCTCGATCTGCGACAAGCCGAACAACAAATTGGCTTGTTGCGGCGCTTTTGCCCGCTTCGCCTGCGCGCGCATCCAGTGCTGTAGTCCGTCAACTTCGAGCAGGGCCTGCCCGCGCGCACTCGACGCCGCTTTGGGGTCGGCAGCTAGCTGCAAGAGGTACTTCAGGGTCAGGTTATTGACCACCGTTTGCAGTGCGGCGGGGTAGCCGGCGGCCGGCGATGCGCGCCACGTATGCGCCAGCAGCTGCTCGACCACCGGCACAAACCCGGGCTGGCGGCTATCCCGCGCCTGGTATTCGATCAAGCGCGCGGCGCGCTGCGGATTCAGAATCGAGGCAATTGCGGGGCCGGCCGCGGCTTCGGCCGCCGCAAGCGGATCGAACGTGGGCCCAGTGTAGCCCGCGAAGGTCTCCAGCGACGCCGGGTAGCCCGACGGACGGGGCGGAATCTTGGCAATCAACGCCTCCGGAAGCTGCAGCGCGTCGGGGGTCAGGGTCGTTAGCAGAGCATCCAGCGCCTGCCACTGCACGGCGGGGGCCACCATCTGCGTGGGGGCCTGCCCGTCGTTTTTCACGGCGTGGGCGAAATACTGCCCGCCGATGGATTTGGCCACTGCTTCGACCTGGTAGCGGTGCAGAAGGTAGATGGGCACCAGCACTTCTTCCAGCGTGGCCATGGGGGCCCCCGGGCGGATGGCTTTTTCGGAGAACCCGTCGAGCACGTGCCGACGGATGGTCATCAACTTGGTCAGCTGCGCGATGGGGTCGGCACCGTCGTCCCACTGGTTCGCGGCCGGGTGCACGTAACCGCCGATGTCGGGAATGAAGCGATGCCCTTGCTGCAAGGTTTCCTGCATGATGCGGTCAAGCGCTTGGCCTTCGTCGGTGCCTCTCGGAAATTCGGCGTAGCCCCACAGCACGGCGCGCTTGTCCCAGCCGCCGATGCCCGTGGCGTAGGCCTGCGACACGTCGATGCGGCCGTCGGGCCCCAGACTGAAGCGGGGAAACGGGTAATCCATCACGGAAGCCCGGTTGTTGGTGCTGGCGGTAAAGTTGTGGTACAGCCCCAGCGTATGGCCGATTTCGTGGGCCGACAGCTGGCGGATGCGCGCCAGGGCCAACTGCTCCAGCTCGTCGGTTACGGGCTTTCCGTCCTCGTAAGGCTGGAGCAGGCCTTCGGCAATCAGGTAATCCTGCCGGTGCCGGTCAGCGCCCAGCGACACCACGCCCTTGATGATTTCACCCGTCCGCGGGTCGATGTAGGAGGCGCCGTACGAAAAAGCCCGGGGGCTGCCGGACCGATTGATCCAGTTCACTACGTTGTAGCGGATGTCCATCGGGTCGGCCCCGACCGGGAGCTCTTTGATCTGAAACGCGTCCTTATAGCCGGCGGCCTCAAACGCTTGGTTCCACCAGGAGCCGCCTTCGATCAGCGCTTTCTTGATGGGTGCCGGGGCCCCCCGATCCACGTAATAGACAATGGGCTGCACGGCTTCGCTGACGGCAGCCGTCGGGTCTTTCTTTTGCAGCCGGTGCCGGGCAATGAACCGTTGGACCAGGGGCTGGTTGATGGGAACGGAAAAATCCGTGTAGCTGAATTCGTTGAAACCGGAGCGGGGGTCGAATTTACGGGGCTGGTATTGATTATCTGGTAATTCAATAAATGCTTGGTGCATTTGCACCGTCACCGCGTTCGGATCGGGGGCCAGGGAAGGTCCGTCCTCCCGGCTGGCTGCGCTCGGGCCGCCCGTAAAGGTGATCATGGCTTCAAACTCGCTGTTCTTTGGGAAATTTCGGGTATTTTCCAGGTACACCGCCGAGCGCGATTCATCGATCCTGTAACTGACGGACGCTCCACCTCCAGTCCCGGCCATCAGGCTGGCACCCGGCCCCTGAAACCCGCGGCCGCCCAGTCGATCGGTGATTTTTTGGCTATCTCGCACCAGGAACGGGGTCAGGTCCAGCAACACCTTGGCGCCTTCCGTGGCCACCGGGACAAACCCCCAGATTACTGATTTAGCAAACGCATTGTCCACCGCCTGCCGCTCATCGGCGTTGGCCGTGACGGCTCGGTATGCGTAGTTAGGTTCGACCAAGAACACCTTCCCACCCACGCGGATGAACTTAACGATGTCCGACGTGCTCTGGCCCCGCTCGATACCATTGCCTATGCTGCTGGACAAAGAGCCAAAGTACAAAAACTCTTGGTTGAATCGCTCCACTTCCAAGAAGATTTTGCCCGTTTTTTGATCATAATAGAAGGGGAAGTAGCCGTCAAATTTCTGCAGCCCCTTGATCATCGCGGCCAGCGAGCCGGCGGGCTTACCGGTGGCGGCAGTTGTGGTGACTTTGGCGGCGGGCACGGGCCGTTGGGCAAGGGCGACCGGCCCGAAGATGGCTAGTAGGCCGACCAGGTAGCAAGCAGCGGGTTTGGGCATAGCAGGCTTCATGCGATACGGGAAGAGGGCGCAGGTTGGGGCAGGTAAGGTTACAATAATTTGTGTACACGAACGCTCGGCCCAGCTAGTCGGAATTACTCACCTGGAATTGTTGACCTGCCACTCATCAGAGCCTTGCTTTAGTGAGAAGAAAAGACAAAAAGCGCTCCTTAAGCGTACATCTGCTTCTTTTCAGCTCTTACCCAGTACTTAGTGAGATGACACGAGCCGTTAATTCGTATCTATTGACCGATTACGCAAACCAATACGCCCGTTCAGAAGCTTACCGCAAAATATCAAATAATGACGGGCAGCAAATCAAAAAAGGGGTGCGGAGAAATTATTTTGTGTGGGACGCCAAGCCTTAGCGTTGAGTTGGCCTGGGTTAGAGAAAGGAAATGAAGCGGCCGGAAACGCTAACAGAACGGCAGCACGAAGCTGCTCACGCCGTCGAGCAAGCGGACAAATCCGCCCTTGAGCAGCAATCCTACAGGGCAACGCGCCTATACGCACCCGCTTTTGCCGAGGCACTGGCATATCAAGTCTCCCAGGTGAAGGCAGGGAAAATTTCGCCTCTATTAGAGACCTTTTCCCCGACTCAGACCGAATAGATTGCGATTACTTGTCGGCGGTTCTCGGGGCCCTTGAAAATGCGCGGTACTGCAAACGCGAAGTGAGTTGTGGCGTGGACCTGGTGTTTTGGGGAATCGAGTACTCAGCGCCGAACGTCGCCCGCGCTCGGCAGTGGCTGGCGGCCGCCGAAGCCCTACTTGAGTAAGGCCCCTTCTTATCGGGTGAATAGGGTGAGACACAGGTTTAGGGCCGGAAGCCTACTTTTTACTTCCCTCCTCTTTGCCGCGGGCGAATGCTATTTCCGGGACCCTTCCAACAGGTCCGCAATTCCTTTGGTACTGGGCCGGGCAAACCAAGAACCGAGCTTTGCTTTGCTCTACCGGCAGTTCATCCCGTCCAAATGTGCCCGCATTCCAGGAAAGAACAGTTGCCTCATGGTAACCAATTGAATCGCCAATTTAAAGTTACGCTTATCCTCTTCGAATGCAACTTAATCGCCGGATTTCACCGTCCAAATTCGGCGCTTTGGCCGGGCTTTTGTTACGTTGCAGGCGTACCTTTTTGTTTCCGCGCGTCCTGTGAAAACGATTTCCCAAGAAGAATTGGACCGGCAGTTGGGGGAAGCCAGCTATTGGTTTCCCCACAAGCTGCCTGGCACTCTCGCCTACCAATACGGCATCCCCGCCTTTGATACCTTGGCTGCCGGGGCCCCCGGCGGTCCGATGGGCCGGCTCCACCTACAACTGCGGCCCCAAGGCCTCGAGTTGTGCTTGGTTCACCGCACAACAGTGCGGCTCGTCGGCGTACCCTTTCGGGACTTGGAGGCCGTCGAGTTGAAAATGCCGGACGACATTGGTGCCTGCCCCAATCGGTCACTGCTTGGGCAGGCGCTCGCTGGCGGGCTGCTGCATGGGCCAGGCGGCGGGCGGGTAGTCCAGCTTAGCGGGTGGCCCACCGGTCCGCCCGCAGGCTACACCGAGGGACTGCTCACACTCGCCGCGGTGCAGGATGGGGCGCCGGCATTTTGCGTGGCGACAGTGAAGAAAGATGCGGGATTTGCGGCCTTGCAACGATTCCTGCAGCAGCACTTGGGCCGCTTTTACAAGGCGTAAGGCGCTAGTGCCACCCTGGGGCCACCTAGCCGGGGCGAATACCGAAAGCGCAGAGCAGGTTGGCAAAACAGGCTTTTGATAGCCCACTTTCTCAACCCCAACTTAAACCGACGGGTAAATCAACAAAAAAGCCACCTAGCAATCGAGCTAAGTGACTATTTATCAGTGTGGCCCCGTTTGGATTCGAACCAAAGACCGGCTGCTTAGAAGGCAGCTGCTCTATCCAGCTGAGCTACGGGGTCGAGGCCGGGGCAACTATGTCGGGGTGGCAGGATTCGAACCTACGACCTCCTGCTCCCAAAGCAGGCGCGATACCGGGCTACGCTACACCCCGAAAATACATGCAGTGCCAAGGGACGATGCCCACCGGGGGCGCTGCTAGTGGGACAAAGGTAAGGTAGAAACCCGGATGGACAACCCACCGCTGGCCTAATAACTTGTTTTAAGCTCGGCCAAGCCCTCAGGTTTTGTACGGATTGCGAATCGAATTAATACTTATTTTATGACAATCAGACAGATGGGAGGCCCTATGACTCGTGGTGACAGGCACGTTTCACTTTTATCCCGTTTGTATGCCTGCCTTTCCTTTCTTCCCCGGTGCCTGAGGCAAGCGCGCCGGACCTAGTGGCCCCTGTGCCACGGCGGTCGTTTTTACGTCATTCCGGGACCGGCCTGGCCTTGGGCAGCTTATTCTTGGCCGGCTGCTCCAAAAGTGATACCACTGGGGGGCAGTGGCTTCCTCAACGTGGGCTCCGGCGATTTTGGCGTGCTGAATTATGCCTTTGGTCTTGAGCAACTCGAAGCGGCCTTTTGTACCCAAGTGGCGGCGGGTGCGTATTTCGCTGGAGCTTCGGCCGCCGAAAGGGCCATTTTCCCCGATCTGAAAGACCACAAAGTCATTCACCGCAATTTTTTCCGCAAGAAATTGGGCAAGAATGCTATCAAGGACCTCACGCTCGACTTTTCAGGCATTGGCTTTTCGGTGCGCGCGGCAACTGCCGGGTCGGCTAAACTGAGCGTGCTCGATGCCGCCGGGGCGTTCGAAGATTTAGGTATAACCGCCTACAACGGGGCCAACCACTCTGTTGCCAGTGTGGACTACCTCACACTAGCCGGCAAGATTGCGTCGGTGGAGGTCCGGCACGCGGCCGCCATTCGGAAACTTTTGGCGACGAACACTCTCGTGGCCAGCGATGTGGTGGATACTGCCACCACCGGCCTCGAAAAATCGAAGCGCCCCAGGGACGTTCTGGCCACGGCCAACACCTTTCTGGCCGCCGGCTCCAAGCTCAGCGCCAACAGCTTTATATGAGCCCAGCCAGCACTTTTTCCACCTTCCGCTCCGCATTTTCCTCGACCCCATAGACTTATTTAAAATTATCGATGACATCGCCAAGGCCGACCCCGAGGTGTACGACCGGTTCGACTCGCACCGCGCCGCGTTCCACAACTTCACAGGTTTCGGCAAAAAAGTCGCAGCCGCGGCCCTGTCCTTGGCCGTGAGCACGTTGTTTAACAAAGCTTACGGCCAAGCCGCGCTCGACGCCACCGTGGCAGCCACGATGAACCTGACTTTGCAACTCGAATGCCTCGAGAAGTATTACTACCAAAGGGCGCTGGCCTCCAACATCCTCGACGCCGAGTAAACGGGGGCCATGACCATCATTCTGAACGACGAAAATCTACACATCAAGACGCTGCTTGGGGTTTTGGGCGCTTCCACCATCCCCGATCCTACCCGGGCCGGCTTCGACTACACGGGCTCGCAGGGCGGCCAGCGCGCCGCCCTATTTCCTACCCTTGGCAATACATTTACCAGCACCGCGGATTTCCTGATGGTGGGCCAGCAATTTGTGGACACCGGGGTGCGCGCTTGCAAGGGCGGCACTACCAAACTAATCATGATGAAGGACATCCTCGAGGCGGCCCTCAACATCCACTCGGTGGAAGCCTGGCACTCGTCGCGCATCCGTTCGCTGCGGCGCGGGGGCATCCAGAGCGTTACGGCCCCCAAAGCTGGATACGCCCGATGAAACGCCCGCCACTGCCCCGCTGCCCAACAAAGGGGTCGCGGGGGGCCGCCACCGTGGGGCCCTGCGACGCCAGCGCGGACACCGCGAAGTACCCGGCCGAAAACAACGTAACGCAGGCGGGCGTCAACGTGCAAACCGTAACCACGGTCGCGTCGGCAACCGCCGGAGTCGAAGCCTTACAAGCCTTTGGACGCCGCCACGATGAAAGCCATCGCCAAGAACTTCGCCGCTGACCCTACCAAACTATTCAATTAAGGCTAAGGAGCATCAGACGAAAAAGCCCCGACCCACTGCGCTTTTCCTTACCCAAATCTTGTTAAAAAGCGCCGGCCGGTAGGCCGGCGCTTTTTTAGTGCTCGTCCAGCGGCAGTTGGGCAGCCAAGCGTACACCCTCGACCAGGTAGCGCAGGCTCGCCAGTCCCAGCCAGAGCGTCGCCAGCCCGGCGGTCCATGGCCCGTACGGCCAGGTGTCCACCCGGTTCGTCCAGGGCGTAGAACACGTCCTGTACGAGCTACAGGCCGAGCTCGCTGGCTCCGCAGGACGCGTAAACAGCCGGTTGGTGGCCCTACCGTTTCGGCTGGCGCGTCAGGCTGTTGGCAGCTGTGTTCGCGCGGGCCCACTGGGGCCACCGCGCTGGGCTGGGCCACGGCCATGAACAGGCGCGGGGCCGTTGCAGGCGCTCCGCCCCCAGGCCCGTTTTTAGGGCCTTATGGAAGTTCTCGACAAGCCAGCGACGGGCGCATTGCCGGGCCCGCTCCCAGGCCTGGGCACAGGTTTCTGCCGCGACGTCGCACAACAGCCGCCCCGACCGGCCCCGGACCGGCCCAGCGGGCCGTGGCCGGAGCCTAGCGCAACTGTGTCATGTCCGCTGGCAGCAAGGGGGCCGCCTGCTGCAGCAATTGCACCAGGCGGTGGGACGATCCTTGCAAAGCATTAGGGGTGACGGCCTCCCTGCCCAACCGCTGGCCGGCGGTCTTGCCGGCGTGAGCTGGGCCGGCCCCCAGACGAGGAATGCCGACCCTGGGCGGGCGGGCCCAGCCGGCAGCCAATAGGCACGCGCGCCGACCACGGCGCACATCCCCGGGTGGTACGCCGCCAAGGGGAGGTTGCGCTCACTGGCGGGCATCACAGAAATGCTGCGAAATACCCATTCCCCAAACTACACCCAAGAAGCAGCAGGGCGACGGCCCACCGGCCGGCGCTTTCGCAGTTAAGATTTGG
>JANPOR010000570.1:0-6158 GCA_031428075.1 Hymenobacter sp.
GGCCACCGCCCTGCGCCGCCTGGCCCCCGCCGCCGGAGCCCCCGCCGCCGAGCCCACGCCCGCCGCCCTGTCCGCCCCCGACGATCCAGCCTGGCGTGCGCAGCTGGCCTTTCTGCAAAAAGTGAGCAGCGATATCGCCAAAGCCGCCGAGGCGGCGGTGCAGTAAGGGCGGAACAGGAGCGGTGTGCTTACCCCGACGCCTTCCGGTAGCGCCATACAGCCAGCGCGTTCACCACCACGGCCATCGCCAGCAGGGCCCCTGCCGAAGCGGCGACATCGGCCAGGGTGCTGCCTTTGAGCAGGACGCGGCGGGCGATGTCGATGATGTAAAGCAGCGGGTTGAGCCGGTCGAGGGCGCGGGCCCAGGCCGGCATGTACTCGGTGGGCGTGAACAGTCCACAGAGCAGGATGAAGACGATGAGGAAGAAAAAGGCCACGAACAAGGCCTGCTGCTGCGTGTTGCTGACCGAGGAGATGAGCAGGCCCAGGCCCAGCGGCACCGTCAGAAACACGGCCACGATGCCGTAGAGCAGCGGCACGCTGCCAACCATCGGCGTATGAAACAGGAAATGCGCCAGCAGCAGCCCCACCGTGAACTGGTAGAGGCCCGCCAGCCAAAAGGGCAGCAGCTTGCCCAAAATGAACTGCCACTTGTGAATGGGCGTCACGTTGAGCTGCTCGATGGTGCCGATTTCCTTTTCGCGCACGATGTTGAGCGTGGCCACCAGCATCACCACCAGGCTGATGATTTCCACCAGCAGGCCCGGCACCATGAATGTTTTATAGTTGAGCAGCGGGTTGTACCAATAGGCCGGCACCACTTCCAGGCCGCCGCGGGTTTGCAGGGCCGCTTGCACCGTGGCCGGGCGCACCTCCGCCTGGTATGCCTGCACGATGCCGGCCGCGTAGGAGCCGGCCAGGCCCGCTTTCGCGTTGTCGAGAGCGTTGACGAGCAGCTGCACCCGCGCCGGCCCGCCGCGCACCAAGTCGCGCTCGAACCGCGGCGGGATGACCAGCACCAAGTCGGCCCGGTTGGCCAGTAGGTCCTGCTCGGCTGCGGCGCTCGAAGGCCGCACCTGCGCCAGGCGGAAATAGGGCGTGTACTGGAACTTGTCGATGAGGCGCCGGGCGTCCGGGCTGTGGTCCTGGTCCACCACGGTCAGCGTCAGGTTGGTGATTTCGTAGTTGGCGGCGAACGAAAGCAGCAGCAGCTGCACCAAGGGCGCCACGAACAGCAGCCCGAGCAGCGCGCGGTTGCGCCGCAGCTGCCGGAATTCTTTTTCAAGCAAAAACCAGACGATGCGCATGGCGTTCAGGGGAATACAGCAGGGGTGAAGGTTGCCGCCGGTTAGGCCAAGCGGTTTTTTAGCGAGGCCAGGGCCAGCGCCAGCAGGGCCAGGGCCATGCCGGCGAGCACGGCGGTTTCGCGCCACAGCTCACGCAGGCCCAGGCCCTGAATCATGATGCCCTTCAGGATGACGATGAAGTAGCGGGCCGGAATGAGGCGCGAAACCAGCTGCAGGGCCATTGGCATGCTCTCAATCGGAAACAGAAAGCCGCTGAGCACCAGCGTGGGCATGAGCAAGCCCAGCACCGAGGTGAGCATGGCCGTTTGCTGCGAGTCGGCCCGCGCCGAAATCAGCACGCCCAGGGCGAGGGCCACGAAAATGTAGAGCATCGTTTCGCCCAGCAGCAGCGCCGCGCTACCGCGCTCGGGGATGTGCAGGGCCCACACGCCCAGCCCGAGGACGACCAAGCCGTTGAGGAACGACAGCAGGAAGTAGGGGATGATCTTGCCGATGATGATGGGCAACTGCCGCATGGGCGAGACGAGCAGCACCTCCATCGTGCCGGTTTCCTTTTCGCGGGCGATGGTGATGCTGGTGAGCATGGCCGAGACCAGCAACAGAATCAGGGCCATTGTGCCGGGCACGAAGGTGTAGGCCCCTTTCAGGCTGGGGTTGAAGTAAAGCCGCGCCACGGCTTCGATGCGGGACCCGCCCGCGCGCCGGTGGGGCCCTGCTTCCTCTTCGTAAGCCCTGATGATGGTCGTGGCGTAATTGACCAGGCTGATGGCCGTGTTCTGGTCCGAGGCATCGGCCACGAGCTGCACCTGCGCGCGGCCCAGGTGGTCGAGGTCGTGGGAGAAACCCGCCGGGAACACGATGGCCAGCTTGACGTGGCCCTGGCGGAAGGCGGCCGCCACGCCGGGGTAGGTGCGCACGTGGTCGCGCAGCCCAAAGTAGCCCGACGAAAACAGCCGGTTTTGCACGCCGCGGGCGTGGGGGCCCTGGTCGAAATCGAGCACGGCCACGTCGGCGTTCTTGATTTCGTTGGTCAGCGCGAAGCCAAAGAGCGTGACCAGGGCCACGGGCATCCCAAACAGAATCAGCAGGGTGCGGCCGTCGCGGAAGATGTGGTAAAACTCCTTCCGCACAAACATCCAAAAAGCTTTCATGGCGCGCTTATGCTTGGTTTTTAGCGCCCCGCGCCAAGTGGAGAAACACGTCGTTCATGGTCGCGGCCCCGAACTGCTGCTTGAGGCCGGTGGGCGTGTCGAGGGCTTCGATTTTGCCGTCGACCATGATGGACACCCGGTCGCAGTACTCGGCCTCGTCCATGTAGTGGGTGGTGATGAAGATGGTCACGCCGCGGGCGGCGGCCTCGTAAATCAGATCCCAGAACTGGCGGCGCACAATTGGGTCCACGCCGCCCGTGGGTTCGTCGAGGAACACCACCGCCGGGTCGTGGAGCAGCGCCACCGAGAAGGCCAACTTCTGCTTCCAGCCCAGCGGCAGGCGGCCCACCAGCGTGTGGCGTTCGGTTTCGAGGCCCAGGCGCCCGAGCAGGGCCGCCGTTTTCTCGCGGATGACGGCCCCCGGCAGGCCGTACACGCCGCCGTAGAAGCGGATGTTTTCGCGCACGGTCAGGTCTTCGTAAAGCGAGAATTTCTGGCTCATGTAGCCGATGCGCTGCTTAATCAGCTCGGGTTGGCGGTACACGTCGAAGCCCGCCACAGTGGCCGCTCCCTCGGAGGGCCCCAGCAGGCCGCAGAGCATGCGCATGACCGTGGTTTTGCCAGCGCCGTTCGCGCCCAGGAAGCCGAAAATCTCGCCCGGCGCCACCGCGAAGCTGATGGCGTCCACGGCCGTGAAAGTGCCGAAACGCTTGGTCAGCCGGTCGGTTTGGATGACCGGGCCGGGGGCCGGAGAAGGGGCTGGGGCGGCACCAGCAGCAGCAGAAAGCGGCGCGTTCATGGCTGAGAAACGGGGGCGGTTTGGCGGGCTTGCAGCAAGTCCAGAAAGGTGTCTTCGATGGTGGCCGGCACCGGGCGCACGTCCACGGCCGCGTGGCCCTTCCCGGTCAGGTAGGCCGTCAGGCGTTCGGCGGCGTTCGGCGCGGCGGCGTTCAGGCTCAGGTGAGCCGATTCGCCGAAGGCGTAGCAGCTGTGGGCGTCGGGGTAGGCCCGCAGGTCTTGCAGCAGCGGGTACATTTTGGCGGCCCGCACCGCAAACAGGGGCCACGGGTACGACTGGCGCAGGGCCCCGGGCGTATCGATGCGCAGCACTTGGCCGTCTTGCAGCAAGGCCACCCGCTCGCACAGGGCGGCCTCGTCCATGTAGGGCGTCGAAACGACGATGGTGATGCCGCGCGCCTTGAGCCGGCCGAGCATTTGCCAGAATTCCTGCCGCGACACGGCGTCCACGCCGGTGGTGGGCTCGTCGAGCAGTAGCACTTCGGGCTTGTGAATCAAGGCGCAGCACAGGGCCAGCTTCTGTTTCATGCCCCCGGACAGGGCCCCCGCCCGCCGGTTTTTGAACGGGGCCAGCTGCTCGTAGATTTCGGCCACCAGGGCGTAATTCTCCCGCACCGCGGTGCGGAACACGGCGGCAAAAAATTCCAGATTTTCCTCCACGGTGAGGTCTTGGTAGAGCGAAAATTTGCCCGGCATATAGCCCACCACGTTGCGGACGGCGCGGAAGTCGCGCACCACGTCGTAGCCGGCCACGGTGGCGCGGCCCGCGTCGGCCAGCAGCAGCGTGGTGAGGATGCGGAAGAGCGTGGTTTTGCCGGCTCCGTCCGGGCCAATCAACCCGAACAGCTCACCGGCTTCCACAGCCAGGCTCACGCCCTGCACGGCCTGCGTGGGGCCGTACTTTTTGCTGATACCGGTTAGTTCGACGGCGGGCATAACAGGTGTGGGAGCGGGTTAGAAGAGGACATCGGCGGGCATGCCGATTTTGAGGCTGCCGTCGTTGGGCACGGCGATTTTCATGGCGTACACCAGGTTCACCCGGTCTTCCCTGGTCTGCACGACTTTGGGGGTAAATTCGGACTTGGCCGAAATCCACTGCACGCGGCCCGCGTACTCGCGGCGCTTGTTGCCGGGCGCGTCCACCAGCACTTTTACCGCCTGTTGCAGCTTCACCCGCGTGAGCTGGTCGCCGCTCACGTAAGCCCGCAGAATGAGCCGCTTGGTGTCGCCGATTTTGTAAAGCGGCTGGCCGTAGCTCACCACCTCGCTCGGCTCCACGTACAGCGTGAGCACGGTGCCCGCCACGGGGTTTACCACGCGGCTTTGGCGCAGCTGGTCGCGCACTTGCTGCACCTGCACCCGCAGCGGGGCGGTTTGGGCGGCCGTGCCACGGGCCTGCGTGCCGAGGGCCGAACGCTGGGCCGCGACCTGCTGCCGGGCCACGGCAATTTGATAATCCATGTCATCGAGCTGCTTGGCTGGCACGGCGTCGGCCCTGACCAGGTTCGCCACGCGCCGCCGCTCGCGCTGCAAGTTGGCCACCTGCTGCTCCAGGGCTCCGAGCTGGGCAGGCACGTTGGGGGCCTGCTGGTGCACGGCCCGCTCACTGGCTTGCAGCTGGCGCTGGCGCAGATAGAGTTGCAGCGTGTCGATGAGCCCGACTTCGCGGCCGGCCGGCAGCTGGTCGCCCTCCGCCACGGCCAGGCGTACCAATTGCCCTTGCGCCCGGGCCGCCACGATGTACTCCGTGGTTTCAAAATTGCCCGAAGCGTCGAAGCGCGGGGCTTCGGCCTGGCAGCCGCTGAGCAGCCAGGCCCCAACGCTTAAGCGGCCGGCCGCGTGGAGGAACTGAGATAAATTCATGAGAAAAAGTGGTTATCGGGTCGGGAGGATGGGCAGCGATTCGGTCGTGCCACGGGTCGTGCGTTCGTCCACTTGGGCTTGCAGCAGCTGCAAGCGGTGCAGCTGCTCGTTCAGCCGGGCTTGGGCGAGGTTGTTGGCCTCGGTGAAGTAATCGCTGAAGCCGATGATGCCGTTGTCGAGCTGCACCGTGGCCGTTGCCCGTATCCGCTCGCGCAGGCCAATGAGTTCGCTGTCGGTTTCGAGCAGGGCGCGGCAGCGGTCCACGGCCGCCTGCTGGCCGGCCAGGGCCATCCGCTGGCTCTGCTCAAAAGCCGCCTGCTGCACCCCCACGGCTTCCTGGCTGAGGCGTATTGTTTCCCGGTCTTCCCGGCGGGTGTAATAGTTGTTGAGCGCCCACGAAAGGCGCACGCCGCCCTGCCCATAAGGGCGGAAGTCGTTGCGCAAAAAGTCCAGCGTGGGCCGTCCGTAGCCCACCTGCCCAAACAAGCTCAGGCGCGGGGCCATGCGGGCATCACCTGCCTTCTGCTGCCCCGCCAGCTGCGCCCGCTGCCGCCCATAGAGCGCCAATTCGGGCCGGGGCAAGGCGGCGGGGAGCTCCACCGGCGCCTGCAAGCGGGTTTCGGGCAGGACGGGTTGGCCCACCAGTTCGCCGAGCTGCCGCAGCAGCCCGGCCCGGCTCACCGCCAGGTCGCGCAGCTGCTGGCCGAGGCCGACCAGCTCGGCGTCGAGGCGGGCCAAGTCCTGGCCGGTCGCGGCGCCGTTGGCGCGGCGGGCAGCAAGCAACTTGCGCCGCTGGGTCAAATCGGCTTGCAGGGCCTGGCGCAGCCGCGCGGTTTCATCGGTGAGCAGGGCCCCGAAAAAGAGGCTGTTCACTTGTCCGCGCACCCGATACAAGCTCATCTCCACCACCTGGTTGTTCACCTGGCCCGCCAGCGTTTCCACTTCCTGCTGCCGGCGCGTGGCGCCGCCGTCGTAGAGGGTTTGGTTGGCGTCGAGCGTCAGGCGGTACTGGTCTTTGGCCACCACCGGCACCGAAAAG
>JANPOR010000571.1:0-1996 GCA_031428075.1 Hymenobacter sp.
GGAACTTTGGGGGCCTCACCCGCTCGGTGCAGCTCGTCGAAACGCCCGAAACCTTCGTGCGCGACGCCTTCGTGCAGCTCAAAAAAGGCAGCGCCGACGAGGTGGAAGGCTGGGTGCAAGTGGACGGCGCGGCCCGCGCCCGGCCCGTGACGGTGGCCATTCCCGGGGCCCGCTGGCAAACCACCGCGGTGCCCAACGCCGACGGCTACGCCCGGTTCGCCGGCCGCGTAAAGCGCCTGGAGCGCTGGTCGCCCGCGCGCCCCCGCCGCTACCAAGTGCGCGTGAGCAGCGGCCCCGACGTCTACCAGGATTCCATCGGCTTCCGCACCATCGAGGCGCGGGGCCCCGACATCCTGCTCAACGGCCAGCCCATCTACCTGCGCGGCATTTCCATCCACGAAGTGGCCCCCATGACGGGCGGGCGCGTGACGACGCTGGAAGAAGACCGCACCCTGCTGCACTGGGCCAAGGAGCTGAACTGCAACTACGTGCGCCTGGCTCACTACCCTCACAACGAGGCCATGGTGCGCGAAGCGGAGCGCCTGGGCATCCTCATCTGGTCGGAAATTCCGGTGTACTGGACCATCGAGTGGGACAACCCGGCCGTGTACGCCAACGCCCGCCAGCAGCTCGCCGACATGATTACCCGCGACCACAACCGGGCGGCCGTCGTCCTGTGGTCGGTGGCCAACGAGACGCCGCCGAGCGCCCCACGCCTCAAGTTTCTGAGCGACCTGGCGGCCCAGGTGCGCGTGCTGGACCCCACCCGCTTGGTGACGGGGGCCCTGGAAATCCATACTTCCGAGGCCGGCGTGCGCACCATCGACGACCCGCTGGGCCAGTACCTCGACGTGATTGGCATGAACAGCTACTGCGGCTGGTACACCGGCACGCCCGAGTCGTGCGGCGACTTGCAGTGGAAAAACACTTATAACAAGCCATTGATAATGAGCGAGTTTGGCGCCGACGCTTTGCAAGGCCGCCACGGCCCCGCCGATGAGCGCTGGACGGAGGAATACCAAACCGCCGTGTTCGAGAACAATTTCAAGATGCTCGACAAAATCCCTTTCCTGCGCGGGTGCTCGCCCTGGGTGCTGATGGATTTCCATTCGGCCCGCCGCCCTTTGCCCGGCGTGCAGGACTTCTACAACCGCAAGGGCCTGCTCTCGGAGCGCGGCGTGCGCAAGCAGGCGTTCTACCACTTACAGGCCTACTATCTACGCAAAAAGCAGGCGGGCAAATAACACCCGCGCTACAGCCCCAGCGCCAGCTGCTGCCCCACCGCTTCCGCGGCCGGCACCAGGTTGGAAAGCGACACGCCCAGCAGCCGCACGCCCTGGGACAGCGGCAGCAGTGGCCGCAGCAAATCGTGGCTGATGGCGGCCAGCTGCTCAGCCCCGGCCACGGGGCCCTGCAAGCTGCGGCTGCGGGTAATTTGCTGGAAGTCGGCGTACTTCACTTTCAGCGTGGCCGTGCGGCCCAGGATGCCGGCCCGCTCGCAGTACGCCCACACCTTGGCAATGCAGGGCCCCAGGCCAGCGGCCAACAACGGCGTGGCCCCTTCGTTCGGGGCCGAACTCTACGATACCTTCGGCAAAAAAGTCAAAGCCATGACGAGCCGCCAAGGGAAAGCGGTGCTCGAGGTGTGGAACCTTCCCAACGGCCTCTATAACCTGCGCATCAGCCAAGGCAATAAAACCGTCACCAAGCACATTGAAATTGCCCATTAGGTGATGTCGCCGGCAACGGGGCCGATCAACTTGCGCAAGTATAATTATATAGCCGTCATTCCGTTGCCAGGCTGCTGTTCTTCCCCACTTCTTTTCTCCATCCCATGAAAAAGCTCTTATGCCTGGCGGCGCTGCTGCTGGCGGTGGCCTGCAAAAAGGAAACCGCGGACCCGGGGCCCACCGGGGCCAATACGTTCTCCTGCCGGATCGAGGGCCAGGACTTTGCCCCTTATTTACCGCCCGTTATCCTTGGGGGCGTTAAAGCA
>JANPOR010000572.1:0-5454 GCA_031428075.1 Hymenobacter sp.
GCCGCGGTGCTGGCCGTAGCGCTGCTGGCGCTGCGCCGCCACGCGGCGGCCGTGCGCTATCGGGTGGCGGCCGGGGCCTTGGGGGCCCTGGTGCTGCTGGGGTACCTCACGTTTGGGTATTATTACGGCGGGGCAAAAGTCCAAGGGCCTGCGCTGGCTATGACGGAGCGAATGGCACCGGCGGCTCCGCAAGCTGCTGCTGTGCTCCCGAACTCACCGGCCTCAGTAGCGGCCGTGCCCCGGCCACCGGCCGCGTGGCTGGCCACTGCCCGCCACCGCTTCGACCAAAACTTACCTTGGCTGGTGCTGGCATGGGGCCTGGGTCTGCTGCTAATGAGCCTGCGCCTACTGGGCGGGCTGCTCTACGTGCGGCGGCTGCGGCGGCACCGCGCCCGGCCGCTGCCGGCCGGCTGGACGGCCCGCCTCGGGGCCCTGGTAGCGCGGGCCGGCCTGCGCCGTCCGGTGGCACTGCTCGAATCGGGATTAGTAGCTGCCCCGCTGGTGGTGGGGCACCTGCGCCCCTTGGTGCTGCTGCCGCTGGGGGCCGTGGCGGGCCTGCCGGTGGCGTGTGTGGAAGCCATCCTGGCCCACGAGCTGGCCCATGTGCTGCGCCGCGACTACCTCATGAACCTGCTGCAAACCTTGGCCGAAACTGTGTTTTTCTACCACCCGGCGGTGTGGTACATCGGCCAGTGCCTGCGCGCTGAGCGTGAAAACTGCTGCGACGATCTCGCCACCCAACTCGTAGGCGGCGATCCGCTGCGGCTGGCCCGTGCCCTCACCGCGCTGGCGGAGTGGAGCCAAGCCGCCGTGCTGGCCCCCGCGCCGCGCCTGGCCTTGGCCGCTACTGGCGGGCGCGGCTCGCTGCTGGGCCGCGTGCGCCGGCTGGTGCAGGCCCCCCCGGCCCAGCCTACGCTGGCCGAAGGCCTGCTGGCCGGCGTGTTGGTGCTGGGCGGGCTGGGTTTGCTGGGCGGCAGCGTGGCCCTGGCCGGCCCGCGCGCGCTGCAGCTGATGAGCCAGGGCCCCCGGTGGAGCGGCTCCGCGCTGGTCCAAACTTCCTCGTTTGTTGGTAACTGGCCCCATGCTCTGCAATTACCCGCTGGCAGCGGGGGAGGCGCGGCGGATACTTTGCCGGACCCGCAGGCCGGGTGGCGCGGCATGCCCGGCCCCGGGATGATCGTCATTACAAGGAATAAAAAAGGCCGCCTCGTCGACTTGGCAGTGGACGGGCAGTCGGTAGCACCGGCTCCCGCTAAGCTCACCCGCGCCGAGCGCCGCGCCGGCCGCCAAGTGACGGTGGTGCCGCTGCCGCCCGCGCCGCCGAGTAGGAACTTTTCGGTTGATTATTCCGAGCCGCATGATAAAAACATGGGCAAGGATTTCGACCTGAAAATGGAACGTAAGCTGGACAAAGCTGCCAAAAAGCTGGAGAAATCGGCCAGCACTCTTGTGTACGTGAACCCGGCTTCCGGCCGCCGCGGGGCGCGGGAACGCAACATCTACATCGAAATCGACGAAGCAGCCCTGAACCGCTTGGCCAACGACGCCGTGGCCCTGGGTGGCATGAGCCTTAACCTTGGCCTGCAAGCCGCCGCCCAAGGCATCGAAGAGGCCCAGCGCAGCCTCGAACAAACCTTGCACGATCCGCACCTCGACGCTAATACCCGCCGCGCAACCCGGCAGGCGCTACGCGAGTTGGAGCATGGGCAAGGGCCCGGCCATCGGGGCGAGCGGCCCGAGGCCCCCAAACCCCCGGAGGCCCCCGAGCCGCCCGAAGCCGAAGAACGGAACGAAGAGACCCGCGTCCGTACTGAGGAGTTGCGCGAGCGCCGCCAGGAAATCCAGGAGCGCATCCGCGAAGCTCAAAACGAGCTGCGCGAGCTAGAAGAAACCCGCCGCGAGCCGTCGACCCTTCCCGCTCCGCCGCGTGCGCCCCGGCCGCCCCAGGCCCCCCCGGCTCCCCGCCGGCCCGCGCTGCCCTCGCCCCCGCCTGCACCCCCGCGGGCCCCGGCCGACAACACGGGCAAGGTGCGCGACGAGCTGCGCCGCGACGGCCTAATCGGCGCCGACGACAAGAATTTCTCGTTTCAGCTCGACGACAAAGGCGCGCGCGTGAACGGACGGGCCCTGACCCCGGCCCAGGCCGAGAAGTACCGTCGGTTGTTCCTGCCCGCCGCTCCGGGCAAGGGCAAAAGCAAGTCCACGCTCAGTATTTCGGTCGACGAGCGTTAAAAACTGGCCGCGTGTACCTGCCGCCGTTCGGGCCGGCTTCTTGGTGTTCAAGAAGCCGGCCCACTTTTTAACCCTTAATCAGCCGTAAATCCATGCGCCCAAAAATATTTCTCCCGGCCCGCGTAACGAACCGCCCACCCAGCGGTACTTGCTGCAAACCCCCACTTTCCGCCGCTTGCTTTCACGTGTATGCCGCCTGCCGTAGTTGACGTGCCGCCCAGCGACGAAGCTCTAATGGCCCGCGTGCGGGCCGACGAGCTGGACTGCCTCGCGGTGCTGTTCGAGCGCTACCAGGGGCCCTTGTTTGGCTTCCTGGCCCGGCTGGCAAACGGCGACCGGGAGGTGGCCCAGGACCTGGCCCAGAACGTGTTCGTACGGGTGCTGCGCTACCGCGCCAGCTACCAGCCTGGGCAGCCCTTCCGGGCCTGGGTGTACCAGATGGCCCGCCACGTGTGGGCCGATCATTACCGATGCCAGCGCCCCGCCGCCGACCTGGCCGAAGTAGAAAAAACCGTCGCCCACGGCCGCGCCGCCCAGGCCCAGCGCGCCGCCACCGACGAGCACGAAGCCTTGCAAGAAGCCTTGGCCCTGCTGCCCGTTGCCCAGCGCGAAGTATTGGTCCTGCACCGCTTCCAGGGCTTCGATTACGCCGAAATCGGAGAGCAGCTGGGCTGCTCGGCCGGCGCGGCGCGGGTGAAGGCCCACCGGGCCCTGGACGCGTTACGAAAAATTTACCTGAGCTAAAATTCAGATAAAAAATAATTTAAAGATTTATAATTAGAAAAGATGAATTCTGCTATTGACCCTCACCGCTCCGATCTCGCCTGTGCGGCCCTGCGGCCCTGGCTGCCCGACTTGGCCGATGGCCTGCCGCTGCCAGCCGAAGCCGCTGGCCTGGCCGCTCACCTGCCGGCCTGCCCTGCTTGTCAGGCCGAACTGGCCGAGCTGCGCCTGCTCCTCGCCGATCTCGATGCCCTGCCCGCTGAAGTGCCGTCGCTGTCCCTGCGTGACAACTTTCTGGTCATACTGGCGCAGGAGAAAGCGGTTCTGGGAGCCCCACTGGTGCCCGGCCTAATCGTTGAGCGCGGCGGCCAACCTTTGGAAACCAACCGCCAAGCACCAACCGCCAATCACCAAGCGCCAAGCACCAACAATTGGCTGCGCATTGCGGCCAGCGTGGTGCTGGTGGCAGTGGGTGCTGTTTTAGGCCTGCTGCTGCGCGCCGGGCCGCCGGCCGCGCCGGTAGCAGGGGCCCCGGGGCCCCAACTGCCTCAATTGTCGGCGCAGCTGGCGGCGGCGCGGCAGCGGCCGGCTTCGGCCAGCCAGCGCCTGCTGCTGGTGAGCCAGGCCCCGGCCGCGGTGGTGGAGCCGGGCGACCCTGCCGTGCTGGCCCTCATTCACACCCTCGACACCGACCCCAACCCCAACGTGCGCCTGGCGGCCTGCGACGCTCTGTTCCGCCTGCGGGCCGACCCGCGCGTGGGCCCGGCGCTGGTAGAAGCCCTGCCGCTGCAAACCGACCCCAACGTGCAAATTACCCTCATCGAAACCCTGGTGACGCTGCGCGAGAAGCGCGCCGTGCCGCAGCTGGAGCAGCTCAGCCGCCAGCCCGAAGCGCTGCCCGTCGTGCGTCAACAAGCCGAAAGCGGCTTGGGCCAACTGATTTAACTGCAACTGCTGAGTGGGCCCTTCGCTTCTCAATTACCCCGTTTAGGCGCTTGCTTTCCTTATTCTCGTCTTCCTATACCATGAAAAAATACGTCCTACTTCCACTACTGGCCCTGGGGCTAGCCCTGCCGGCGCAGCTGCGGGCCCAGGAGTTCAAAATGAAATTCAACAGCCCCCAAAACCGCAAGCTGGTGCTCGATATGGACGGCAGCGACGTGACGGTGGAGGGCTACGACGGCGACGAGCTGGTGATTCGCGGCTCGGGCGGCTACGAGGCCCCGCCGGCCCTGGCCAACGGCCTGCGTGCCATGTACAGCAGCGGCACCGACAACACCCGTTTGGGCCTGGCCGTGGCGCAGGCCGGCGACAACACCATTCGTATCACCCGAACGGCGCGTCACGACGACCGCTACACCGTGCGCTTGCCCCGCCAAACCGACGTAGCCTTTGCTCAGGACGGCTGGGGCAGCGACGACCTGCTGGTGCGCGACCTGGCCGGGCGCATCGAGGTGAGTCTTAAATCAGGTAATCTCAAGTTGCTGAACGTGAGCGGCCCTGTGGTGGCCAACACCGTGAGCGGCGACATCCTGATAAAGTACGGGGCCACGCCCAACGAGCCCAGCGCCGTGTCGTCGGTGAGCGGCAATGTGGACGTGACCTTGCCCGCCCCGTCCAAAATTAGCCTGTCGATGCGCTCCATTTCGGGCGAAATCTACACCGATTTCGACTTGAGCCTGGGCGGCGGTAACAGCCTGCGCCACGTGGGCGGCCAAACGGTGGAAGGCCGCGCCAACGGCGGCGGGGCCACGCTGTCGCTCAAAACCATCAGCGGCGACATCTACGTCCGCAAGGCCAAATAGCTATCCACTAAATAATTCACTCTTAACGTTCTCGTCCCATGTTCCGCTTCCTTCTCGCTTCACTGCTGTTGCTCGGCAGCTTGCGCCCGGCCCAGGCCCAGCGCATCATCAACCAATCGACGGCCCTGGCTGGGGGGCAGGGCGTATTCTTGGACCTGCAGCACGCCAACCACATTCGGGTACGGCCGGCGGCGGCGGGGGCGGGGCTGGCCGTGCAAGCCCGCGTGGTGGTGAACGATAACCAGCGCAACGACGCCGTGGGCTTGCGCCTAGAGCAGTCGGCCACCGAGGTGCGCATAATCGAAAGGCTCGACGAGCCGCTGCTGCGCAAGCTCCAGTTCAACGGCAATTGCCCCGAAGGCGCCCACTCCAACAACAACGGCACGTGGAACGACAATGGCCGCAAGGCGCAGTACAGCTATTGCCTACAAATCGACTACGACGTGACGTTGCCGGCCGGTACGGTCCTGCGCCTGAGCACCATTGCCGGCAACATCGGCGCTAACTTCCACTGCGTCATGGCGCATGCCTGACATGAGGTTGGCAGGCACTGCAGTGTCTATGCGCTTGGGTCGGGGCAGGTTTAAGCCATTCATGAGTGCGACGAACTCAGAGAGCGTCTTGCCAGCCAAGCGGGGATTGCTCTGCTTTTCGGTACCTATGTTGGAGTGCGAGCGTCCTTGGTAATCGTGCC
>JANPOR010000573.1:0-2653 GCA_031428075.1 Hymenobacter sp.
CCCGGCTGGGTGCTGCTGCGGGCCGAGGACAACGGCGCGGGCTTCGCTACCTCCCCGGCCGACAGCCCCGGCCTGGGCCTGCGCAGCATCCGCGACCGGGTGGCGCTGCTTGGGGGTAATCTAAAAATGGGTTCCGCCCCAACCGACGGGGCGTACGTCCGCATCCGCGTTCCCATCCCCGCTTCCCCCGCCCCATGATACGCTTGTTTCTCGTCGACGACCATCCCGTGCTACGCGACGGCCTGCGCGCACTCTTCCAGCAGGGCCCTTTGCTGCAAGTAGTCGGCGAAGCCGAAAACGGTGAGCAGCTGCTCGCCCAGCTCCCCGCCACGCCCTGCGACGTGGTGCTGCTGGACCTGCACATGCCAGGGCTCGACGGCTTGGCCACCCCCTGCGGCTGCGCGCCGAGTTCCCCGACGTGCGGATATTGATCCTCTCTATGACCGACCACGAGCGCGCCATCGGGCAGGTGCTGGCGGCCGGAGCCTTGGGCTACGTGCTGAAAAACGCTGGCCACTAAGAAATCGTGGCCGGCGTGCGGGCCGTGGCCGCCGGCCAGCGGTTCTTGTGCTCCGAATTAGGTTTGACCATGCTGGCAAAGCTGCTGGCCAGGACGCCCGAGTCCATCCCCATGTTCACGAGCGGTCTTTCGGCGCGCGAGCAGGAAATCCTGCGGCTAGTGGCCGACGGAATGACCACTGCCCAGATTGCCGAAAAGCTCTACACCAGCCCGCGCACCGTGGAATCGCACCGCCAGAACATCATAGAAAAAACCGGCGCCAAAAACACCGCCGCGCTGGTAAAGGTCGCTGTCAGCCATAGTTGGCTGAGTTGAAGCAGCCACTGAGTAACGGCTCGCTTGTACCCTGGCAGCGCCATTGGGAGATGGCGCCCTATGTAGTAGGCCTCGCCTCAGTTCGGTGCCCTAGGCAGTTTCCTTACGGCAGCGAAGAGATAAAAGGACGCGAAGGTTTTTCTGGCCGTTTGCCCGGCTACGTGCTTCCTGCAGGTGCTTGCGGTGGCACGGAACGCTGGGGAAGCGGCGATGTCTTTTATACTCGGTGGATACTTCCTGCCATAGGCGGTGGTCTATTTTAGGGTGCAATTATGATTATCAGTCACGATTCTAATTCGGGCGTTGTGCATGGCCAAGGATTTGCTGAACGAGCAGGATTTGCGCACCAGCGCGCCGCAGCGTTGGCGAAGCGAACAGTTGATGGCCTCGACGAGGCTGGTCTGGCCTTCGCCCTTGGGACAGGGCCGGTGCTGCCAGCGAGGTAAGACCGTGGCGTAGGCCTTCCACTGGTCGGTGAAGTACCAGCAATGGCGGCGGTAGCGCCGGGGCAGCGTCCAGGCCACGATGCGGCGACTAGCCCGTTCGACGGCCAGCCACGGCCATACTTTGCGCTTTTTGTGGCCCACAAAGCTCCATAGCTCATCGAGTTTGAGCGCCTCCCAGCGCTTCTTTTGGGCCTTTTTCGGGCGCAGCCGGGGCAGCGGCGAGGCAGGGGCCGACGCTTTTTTTTAGCCGTTTGGCAATCGTCATCTGCGCCACGCCCGTGGCACGGACGATGCGGCGTTGCGAATTCCGCTCCACCAGCAAGGCGTCCGCCTGGGCGTACTGGGCCGCCTTGCGCGCCGCCGCCGCGAACAGGGCTTGGTAGCGGCAGGCCAAGCACCGGTACTTCGGCTGGCCGTTGTTGCTGCCGTTGCGCCGAATCTGTTCGCTGCCGCACTTGGCGCAGTAATGTTGGGTATAGACCATAACAGTGCCCACGTAAAACACCCTAAATTAGACCATTGCCAAATATTTGTTTTTGCTGATGAGGTAGTGCAGGTTAGCTAAATTAGCGGAAGGCCGTAAATTTTTCAGTGATGAATACCAAATCTGAGTATAACCCGCAGCTGCATTCTAGTAGTCGCCGCAGTGCGTTACGATTCTTCCGGCCGGACTTTTGTGGTAGCGTATCCCTGCGCTGCCTTTTGGTCCTTCATTATGGCACATGACGCCCGCTTTGGCCCCTCTGCCCAAACCCCGGCGCAGCGCGTGTGGGTATTGGAGCAGCTGCAGGCCGTCCTGCCCAGCTTGAAAACTAAAGCCACGGCTTATGCCCGGCAGCTGTACGCCCGCTACGTGGCCGGCGAGTAACCTGGGCGGATGTGCGCCAGGCCCTCAACGCCGCTTATTGGCTCAAAACCGGGGAATTATAGTATCTGATGACGGTTTGCCCCCTAGCGCTTTCACCTATCTAATCTGAAACGGAAACTCTTGCGTAAGCCTGTTGAGTAGGCAACCAGCGGCTCCCAGTTGCCCACCGTCGTGCATGCGCAAAACGAACTCCTTTGATTCTCAGCCAGCGGGCCACCCCGCTCCTTCCTCCGTTGGTAATGCGGCCGGAATTGGACCGGACGCCGACTCTTTGCTGCAACGCTTGCCCTGGGGCGTGGTGATACTTGACGCGCACGGCACCGTGCTGCGCCTGAACCAGCAGGCGGCTGACTGGTGGGGCGCCCCGCAGCAAGACCTGGCGGGCAAGCGGCTGGAGCAACTAACCGCCGGGACGCTGCCCGCTGACCTCTGGCAGGCGTTGCAACAGGTAACGAGCAGCCCGACCCAGCCCCCCGGCGAGTTTTTCCTGCCCCGGCATCAGCA
>JANPOR010000574.1:0-10358 GCA_031428075.1 Hymenobacter sp.
TGTAGTGCTGGATGCCGGCCTCCTCGAACACTTTCCCCGTTTTCTGAAACCCGGCCCGCTCGTAGAGCGGCACGGCCCGCAACTGAGCGTGTAGGTACACCTGGGCCGCGTCGGGGGTCTCGACGCGCACATCGGCCAGCACTTTCCGTAGCAGCGCCTCACCGATTTGCTGGTTGCGGAAAGCGGGCAGCACGGCGAAGCGCTCCAGCTTCACGCCGTGGTCGGTGGGCCGCCAGCGGGCGGCCCCAGCGGGCTGGCCATTGGGGCCCCAGGCCAAGTAGTGGCGGGTGGTGGGCAGGCGGTCGTGGGCGTCGCACTCCAAGTCGGCGGGCACGCCCTGTTCTGCCACAAACACTTTTTCGCGGACGGTGAAGGCGGCGTCCAGGTCGCGTAGGTCGCGCACGCGGATTATTTGAATCACGGGTTGGTAGAATCTTGGGGATAATGAAGCCAGCGAAGGAACCGTGAAAAACACAAGAATGCACCTTGCCCCAAACGCAACGCCCCGACCTGACAGCCGGGGCGTTGTTATAACATTGCTCTTTTACAGGGCTTGCTCGTGGTTCACAGGTAGCTCAGGATCGGGTTGCTGCTCGCGCAGGCGGCGCTCGTGGCGCTCGTCGCGGCGCTGGCCATTGCCATTTTGCAGAGCTTGGCGGTTCATTTCATCGTTGTCGTACTGTTCGTAGGCTTCGACAATTTCCTTCACCAAGCGGTGACGCACCACGTCCTCCGAGGTCATTTCGACGTAGCCAATCCCTTGCACGTTGCGAAGAATGTCCAGGGCTTGCATCAGGCCCGATTTCTGGCGGGTGGGCAGGTCAATCTGGCTGCGGTCGCCGTTCACCATCACCTTGGCCGTGGGGCCCATGCGGGTCAGGAACATCTTAATCTGGCTCGGCGTGGTGTTTTGGGCCTCGTCGAGCAGCACGAAGGCATTGTTGAGCGTGCGGCCGCGCATGTAGGCAAGGGGGGCAATTTCAATGATTTTATTTTCCTGGTAGAACTTCAGCTTTTCGGCCGGAATCATGTCTTCCAAGGCGTCGTAGATCGGGCGCATGTAGGGGTCTACTTTCTCCTTCATGTCGCCGGGCAGGAAACCCAGGCTTTCGCCGGCCTCCACCACAGGGCGCGAGATGATGATTTTCTTCACCTCCTTATTTTTCAGGGCCCGCACGGCCAGGGCCACCGAAATGTAGGTTTTTCCGGTGCCGGCGGGTCCCAGCGTGAAGGTCAGGTCGTGCTTCATCACCGTATCCACCAACTTCTGCTGGTTGGGGGTTTTGGCCTTGATGACACCGCCCTTGGCCCCAAACAGAATCACGTCGGGCGAGGCGGCCAGCACCCGGCCCTCAGCCTCTTCCGACGTGGCGGAGAGGTACTGGTTCACGTCGCGGTCGCTGATGCTGCCGTACTGGTGATAGTGCTCGATGAGCGAGGAAAGGATGTCGTTGATGCGGGCGATGACTTCCGTCCGGCCCTGGATTTTGATTTCGTTGCCGCGGCTAATGATTTTCGAGCCTGGGAACGCGGCTGCCAGCTGGCGGATGTTTTGGTTGTCCGCTCCAAGGAAATCAACCAGCGACATGTTTTCAAGGATGATGACTTTTTCGACCAATCTTTTGGGAGTGAGGAGGTGAGGAGAAAACGGGTAAGGGAGCCGCTAAAAACGCCCAGTGCATCGGTTCAAACCGGCTACTTTTGTCCCGGTCCGAGCGGCCTAACAATACTACGAAAAACTACGGAACACGGGCACACGACATGGGTTTGATAACGCTGCTGACGGATTTTGGCTACCGCGACCACTATGTAGCCGCGCTCAGGGCCCAGCTGCTGCGCCTAGCACCCGGCGTGCCCGTGGTCGACATCAGCCATGGCGTCGACCCCTTTAACACTGCACATGCCGTTCACGTTCTGCGGGCGGTGTTTCGCGATTTTCCCGAAGGCACCGTGCACGTGGTGGGCGTGAACGACCACGGCGCGGGCCCCGAGCCGGCGTGGCACGCCGCCCGGTTCGCGGGCCATTACTTCGCGGTGGCCGACAACGGCATCCTGGCCCTGCTGTGCGACGGGGACCCCGACGAATGGGTGGCCCTGCCCGCCGCTGCTACCGCCTCCCCTACCCGCGACGTGCTGCTGCCCGCCGCCGTGGCCCTGGCCCAAGGCGCGGCCCTCGCCAGCCTGGGCCCTGCCGTGACGGATTTGCACGTACTCACCAACCGCCAAATACGCCTGCAGGACCACCGCATTACAGGCCACGTGGCACACATCGACCACTACGGCAACCTGATTACCAACATTTCGCGCGCGGCGGTGGACGCCGTGGGCCACGGCCGGCCGTTCAGCGTGCACTTCGGCCGCGAGGTGGTGCGCGAGCTACAGCCCCACTTCTCGGCCGCCGTGCCCGGCGAGGCCGTCACGGTGTTCAACAGCCAAGACTGCCTGTGCCTGGGCATTTGCCAAGGCAACGCCGCCGAACTGCTGGGCCTGCATTTCGACTCGCAAGTGGACGTACGCTTCGCGGTAGAATAAAGCCCCGGAGCAGGCGGGTGTAAGCAACGAAAAAAGAACGTCATGCGTGTCTGCCATCCATTTGCCAAAGCATCCCAACTACTTACTGATTAGATGTATCTAGTAAGTGATTAGGGTGCTTCGGCAAGCGGACGACAGGCGCGCATGACGTCCTGGTCTGCACTGATGAGGTGACGAGGATTATTTACCGATCGCCTTTTTCAGGTCGTCCGCAGCCAATTGTTGGGCTTCTTTGGCCTGGGGTACCACGGCGGCCATGCCGAAAAATTCGTGCGTCGTGCCGTCGTATAACTTGTAGTCGACTTTCACGCCGGCCTTCTGGAGTTTGTCGGCCAGGGTTTTTCCTTCGCTCATCAGCGGGTCATACTCGGCCGAGATGACGGTAGTAGGTTCTAGCCCTTTCAGGTTGGCGGCCACCAGGTTCACGCGGGGGTCTTTACCGTCTGCGGGGCTACGCAGGTAGTTTTTGAAGAACCAGGCCATCGCCGAGGCGTTCAGCGGCGCGGTATCAGTGTATTTCTTGTACGAGGGCGTGGTCATATCATAACCGGCGATGGGGTAAACCAGCACCTGGTACTTAGGCAGAGCCACCTTACGGTCGCGGGCCATCATGCTCACGGCGCACGCCAGGCCACCGCCGGCGCTTTCACCCATCACGGCCACCCGTTTGGGGTCACCCTTCATCGAAGCAGCGTTCTTCAGCACGTATTGATAGGCCGCGAAAGCATCGTCGTGGGCGGCGGGAAACTTATGCTCCGGGCCCTTGCGGTATTCCACCGACACCAGCACGGCGCCCACCTGCTCGCACATGGCCTGGGCCGAAGCGGCGTAGGTATCGTTAGTAGCTATTACCCAACCGCCGCCGTGGTAGTACACGATGACGGGAAACGGAGCCGTACCATTCTTGGGCGTGTACACGCGAGCTCGCACGCCAGGGGCCACCGTTGCGCTCATCGTGTCGCAGTTCATGGGAGGCACAGTGATGTTGCTCACCTGCATCTGCTTTTTAAGGGCATCGGCAAAGTTAGGCCCCTTACGGGCCTGGACAGCGGTGAGCGTGGACAGCGGCTTCGGGTTGAAGCTCATCAGCTGCTCAATCACGGCTGCCATCTCGGGCTTGAGGTTGGGACCCCAGGCAGGCTTGGGGCCGATGGGCTTCACGACACCAGTGCTGCCGGACGTGCCGGCCACGGTAGCGGTGCTATCCGAGGCCTTATTAGTTTCGCCGGGTACCACCACAGCGGTTTTGTTGGCTTCGGTGGCGGCGGGCTTGCTTTCGCAGCCGCTCAGCAGCAACCCGGCTGCCAGGGCCGGGGCCGTTAGCCAGAGCGGAGCCGTGGGGAGTGAATGGGTAGTCTTCATGAAAGAAAAAATAAAAGTTTAGACGGATTACCAGAGCCTTACGGCTCATGCGCGCACTTGGTTCAAGGCCGGACTGGTGCGCGGTGGCTGTTGCCTGGCAGGCAGTTGGCTCGATTATTCCCCTATTTTGCTTGCAACCGCACTGCTTTGCTTCAGCCGTTTGGCGTTTGCACCTGCTCGCTTAAACAGCTTTTCTTCTGCCTTACCGCCAGCCGCCGCCCAGCGCCTGGTAGAGATCGGTGGCGGCTTACAGCTGCTGAAGCCGGTCATTGGTGCTGTTGAGCTCAGCAGAAAACAGGCTTTGCTGCGAGGTCAGTGCGTCGGTATAGGTGGCCGAACTATACTTGAGTAACTCCTGGGTAAAGACCACGGCCCGGCGCAACGCCACGAGCTGGTTGGTACGGATGGCAACCTTCTCGCCGTCTGGTACGCAAACAGCGCATTGGACACTTCCTGATCCGCCCCGAGCAGGGTTCTGGTGGGTTAGGCACGCTTCCTCTTGAAAGCCCAAGGCGTTGCGCAACCGCGACCGGTCAAGTCTCCTGGCTGAAAATGAGCTGCACCAGCCCCCCGCCAAGCCGAACAGCGCGCTGGGCGAAAACAGGTCGCGGATGGTCGTGCTGGTGAGGCCCCCGTTGGCCATAATGGTGAAAGAAGGGTAGAAAATACGTCCGTGACGTGTTGATTTGCTTAAAGATAGAAGCGGTAGGACGCCTCGGCTTCCTGCACGTCGAGGCGGTTGCGCAGCAGCTGGCCGGGCACGCCGGTTTGCAGCAGCGCGGGTTGGGTTTGGGCGTCGAAGGTGTTGCACTCAACGATCCCGGGGGGCCTATTCAGCAAGATGCTCAGCGCGTTCTCCGTTTCGCGGACGTTGCGCTCCAGGTCCGAAATCGTGACTTGGGCGGCGTACAGGTTGGCTTCGCTCTGGTCCACGGCGCCGCCGGTCACGATAGCAGCGTTTTTAAACAGCTTGGTGGTTTCCACGTCTTTGGTGCGGATGACCACGGTTTGGCGCGTGATGGGCAGTTGCGCGTCGTAGGCCAGAAGCAGGCAGTAGTCGTTGGCGATGTTGGCCAGCAGCCGCGTTTGCACGGCGCGGCGGTAGGCTTCGCTTTGCAGCAGCACGGCTACGTAGCTGCGCTTGTTGCTGCGGAGCTTGCCCCATCGGCCTCCCAGCTCGAGCTGAGCGTGAGAAGATACTGACGGTTGAAGTCGCTTGACACCACGGCACTCGGGGCGCTGCCGGTAATTCCTCCGGTGCCCGTGCCGGTGCCACCGGTGCCGGTGCCCGTAACTGTGCCCACGCCCGTGCTGCTGTTAGACCGCTTTGGACAGCGTGGCGCTACCCCGCGCCGAGAGGCTGGGCAGGAACTAGCCCAGCTCTGCGCCAGGTTGGCCTAGGCCCGCTGAATGCGTGTGTCGGCGATGTGCAGGTCCAGGTTCTGGTTCAGGCCTTCTTCGAATAGCTTTTGCAGCGGCGCATCGGCGAATACGGCGCGCCAGGGCAGCATAGCAATGTTATTGGATCGGTGTGCCCACGCCCCAGTAGAGGTTGGGCGCGGCTGCGTCGGGGCCCTGGTAGGAGTGCAGCACGACGCACGAGCCCAACAGAAAGGACCCCAGCAAAGGCCACGAGCGCTTGGTAGGCAGCAATTTCGATTCAAATAATTCCATGGAGAGTATAGCACCCTACAATTAAACCTGTGAACCAGCAGGCCACCCCTACCCGGCAACGGGCTCCGGGGTTTTGGCGGCGACCGGTGCCACCAGGGGCGCGTCAGCTTCTTCGCGTTGCTTCTCCAGGCGGTCTTTAGGGCCCCCGTTGATGCGCTCCTGCAAACCCTCAAAAATCATGTGTATGACGGAAATGGTGAACACGCCCAGCAGCGTGCCAAACAGCATGCCGCCGATGGCCCCCGCGCCGCTGGCAAACAGCAGCAGCATCAACTTGAAGATGAAGGCGAAAGAGGTCATCAAAATCGGGCGCAGGCGAACCCTGGCCCTTTCCAGCGCCGCGTCGGCAATGCTGAGGCCTTCGAGGCGGCGCTCGGCGGCAGACTCCACGATGAGGATGGCGTTCTGGGAGAGCAGGCCGATGAACATGATCACCAGAATCTAAAGGCAGATGTTGTTGTCGATGCCGAAAATCTTAGCAAAAACGCAAACCCCCGTGAGGCCCACCGGCAGCGATAGCAGCACCGCAAACGGCAGTACGCAGCTCTCGTACTGCGCGCTAAGCAACTGGTACACGAACACGATACAAAGCGCGAACACGTAAATGGCCCGGGTGCCGCTGTTCTGCTCTTCGCAGCTCAGACCCGGGAACTCGTAGCCGTAGCCGGGCGGCAGGTACTCGGCGGCCGTGGCAGTAATGGCCGACTGGGCCTGGCCCGTGCTGTAGCCCACGTTGGGCGAGCCTTGCACCGCCCTCGAGCTGTAGAGATTGAAAAGGGCCACGCTCTCGGGGCCGTACACGCACGTCATATCTACGAACTCGGTGATGGGCGACATCGCGTTGGAACCCGTGCGCACCTGCACCTTGCCCAACCCGGCAATATTGACGCGGTAGTTCGTATCGTCTCGAATGATAACGCGGTACTGTTTAACAAACTGATTGAAGTTGGACGCGTAGACGCTGCCGTAGTAGCCCCGCATCAGCGAGAGCACGCTGCTGACGGACACGCCGGCTTCGGCGCACTGCACGGCGTTCACCGTCATCAAGTACTGCGGAAAAGTGGGGTTGAACGAGGTGGTGGCGTACTGAATTTCGGACCGCTCGGCTTGGGCCGCCAGGAAACTTTGCGACACCTTGTGGAACTCGGCGGTGCTGTGGGTGGCCTTGTCTGGCAGCTGAAACTCGAGGCCGCCGTTCAAGCCGAAGCCCGAGAATCCCCACGTTTTGCTGGCCCTGAATGATAGCCGGGAAATCGTTGTAAAGCACGGTGGTGCACGGCTGCACGGCCACTACGACGTAGGCACCTTGGGCGGGCCCCCTTCGGGACCGCCGGGGCCCTGGTTGCTGGACGCACCGAACGCATCGTCTTTTTTGCCGCCACACGCTACGGCCAAACCCAGCATCGGCACTAACACAACGGCACGGCGCTTCGACCAAGCACGAGGTAACAATCTAGAAATCATAAGAGCAAAATGTTCTGTTTTTGACTAAAAATTCATGCCTTTGGTTGCGCCCCAGGGCCCCACCCGGCCAACCGTATCACTCTGCCGCCCAACCCGCCAAAACCATTGGGCGGTTTTGACGGTAAGCAGGGGCCCACCGGCCCGTTCCGCGCCAGCTGGCCTCCGCTTCTACGCCCGACACCCATGCCCGACTCGCCCGATTACTTTGCCTTCTACGGCCTGCCCGAATCGTTTCGGCCAGACGAGGCCGCCCTTAAGCGCCTTTACTACGCCAAAAGCCGCGAAACGCACCCCGACTTCCACGCCACGTCGCCGCCCGACTACCAGGCCGACATGCTGCGCCAAGCCACCCTCAACACCGACGCCTACCGCACCCTCTCCGATGCCGACCAACGCATGGCATACCTACTACGCCACCACGGCCTGCTGGTGGATGGCCAGTCGGGGAAGCTCCCATCTAATTTTCTGACGGACGTGATGGACCTCAACGAACAGCTGATGGAGTTGGAAATGGACCCCGACCCCACCGCCGTGGCCCCCGTGGCCGCCGAAGCCCAGGCCCTGGCCGATACGCTCGACGCCGGCATCGAGCCCGTACTTGCTGGCTACGAGCAGCTTCCCGCCGACCACCGCCCCACCGCTCTGCAACAAGTACTCACCTATTACTTAAAGAAGCGCTATTTATTGCGCATTCAGCGGCAAGTGGCTACCTTTGCGGCCCGCTCCTGATACCGGCAGAGCGGGATTGTTCTGACAAGCTCATCCTGCCCGGATGGCGGAACCGGTAGACGCGTTGGTCTCAAACACCAATATCGCAAGATGTGCCGGTTCGACTCCGGCTCCGGGTACGACACACTGCTACGGGAACCCCCGAATAGTCGCTCACTACGTAGTAGAAGCGCTTTTCGGGGGTTTTTGCATTTGATGTGCTACCCCTTATATACGGACTTACTACGGGAAATCTGCCACTGTACGTGACACTCCTTTTGCCACTACTTTTTTCCTGTCATGATAATCAAGTTTGAGCGCCGTACCGACCAGCCGGATGCTGCTGGGCGCTGCAAAGTGTATTTGGTCGCAACTTTCGATGGCCAGCTCCTGCGGCTTAGCACGGGTGAACGGTGTGCCGTCGCCGAATGGTTTGCGGAAAAAGGCCGGTTCCGCAAGTCTTTTGACGGATATCAGGAGGCCAATGAAGGCTTGGATGCGCTGGGGGAGCGAGTGGCCAAGGCGTACCGAGAGCTGCGCACAGTGAACGGGGCCGTAACAGCTGCCCTCTTGAAAGAGGCATTGGCGCCGAAAGTGGCGGCGGCCGACCTGCCGCCCGCGCCTCTGCTGACGGACTTATTCGGGGCCTACATCGAGGTGCTGCGGGCGCGCGGGTTCCGGTTCCACACGCTGAAAGGTTACAAGACGGCGCACAACACGCTGCTGGAATTTGCGGCGACGCTGCCGGGGCGGCTCACCACCGCTGATTATGACTCCGGGATGCACGACGGGCTACTAGGGCACTTGCGGGACGTGCGCGGGTCGGCGCAGAACACGGTGGCGGGCGTGGTGAAACAGCTCAAGCCTTTCTTGGCGTGGGCGCGGGACGACCGGGGGCAGGAGCTGGCCGTAGACCCGGCCAAGCTGCGGGTGGAGTGGGAGGACGTGGAAAAGGTGTGGCTGACGGCCGCCGAGCTGGCGCGGTTGGAAACGGCGAAGCTGCCGGCCAACCTGGGGCCCGTGCGGGACGCCTTTTTGTTCTGCTGCTACACGGGCCTGCGTTACTCGGACCTCTCGGCCCTGCACGCGGGCAACGTGAAGGAATGGGACGGCGGGCGCATCCTGCGGCTGACGCAGACCAAGACGCGCACGGGGGTGAGCATCTACCTCACGCCGCCAGCCGGGACCCTGCTCGACAAGTACGCCGGCACGCGCCAGCGGCTGATGCCCTCGACGGCCAACCAGGTGATGAACCGCTACCTCAAGCGCATTTGCCGGCTGGCGGGCGTGGCCGATGCGGTGGAGGTGGTGGAAACGCTGGGCGGGCGGATAATGAAGCGGCCGGTGGCGAAGTGGGAGCTGGTGAGCATGCACACGGCCCGCCACACGTTCGCCACCCAAAGCCTGTTGCGCGGCATGCCGGTGGAGGTGCTGCAAAAGGTGCTGGGCCATGCCAAAATCCAGACGACCATGATTTACGCGAAGGTGGTGGAAGACCTGCAGCACCAAACCATGCGGCGGATTTGGGAAGGAAATGCGGCGGGGCCGGCTGTTGGGTCAGAACTGCGGGCCAAAGAGATTTGCGCGGTGGTGCCCGAAGGAACCCCGGAGGCGGGAGCTGTGCCGGCTGGGGACCAAGTGGCAGCTTAAAAACCGTTGCCCGGGGTTGCCCTCTCCCTTTGGTTGAATAGTCTTTTCGGGGCTAACACCGGGTTTCAAAACCTCGGGTTTGGTGGCACTTACTTTACTGCATTTCGGTATAAAATGAATGGCCTGCTCCTTTGGGAGCAGGCCATTTTTTATGAGTCGCTGTAAACGGTCGCTATGCTTCCGCTACGCTCTAGCTGCGGGCGAGGGCGGCGCGCACCTCCTGCTCGGGCAGGTGGGTGTAGACGCAAAACTCCTGGATGGAAACTAAGGCACGACTGGGTTTGCCGAGCTGCACCCGGATGCGTTGCAAGAGGCGCTTGCCGGCCTGGTAACCGTTACCGGTGACGGCCGCTGCTTCCTTAGGGCAGATGCAAACCTGGGACATAAGAGGTACTGCCGGGGTATAGTTGGCTAGGCGAATATACAACCCGCAACAGGGGGCCGTAGGTTCGGGGCATGAAAATTTTACCGCTGGTACGGATACTTGCCCGGGTGCTGCTGCTGTTGGCGGGCACGGGCGCGGCGCCAGTCGGGGCGTTACCGTTTGCGCCGCAGGGCTACTCAGGGCCGACGCGGGAGTTGCCGGCCAGCGCCCTAACGAACGTGGCTTCCGCTGCGCCGGCAGCGGAAAGCGGCCGGGTGGTGCGGGTGGTCGACGGCGACACCTACGACGTGCTGGCCGGGGGCGTGCGGTACCGGGTGCGGCTGCTCGGCGTGGACGCGCCGGAACCGGACCAACCGTTTGGCCACCAGGCGGGCGACTCAGTGGCGCGGCTGCTGGGGTCGGCGCCGCGCGTGTGGCTGGCACGGCGCGGGGCGGACTTGTACGGGCGGACGCTGGCCACGGTGCGGCTGCCCGTCGCCAACGGGCCGGCCCTGGCGCTGGATTCGCTACTGGTGGTGCGCGGCTGAGCCTGGGCCTACGACCCGCGGCGGCGGGTGGCGGGCCGCGCCGCGCAACAGGCCGC
>JANPOR010000575.1:0-2522 GCA_031428075.1 Hymenobacter sp.
GTTGCCGTGTCGAGGCGTTCCACGCTAAGGTCTTTTTTGAGAGCCCCCACCATCATGCGCAGCGGGCCGGTCATGTCGTCGACCTGGGCGGCGCGTTCCTTTTCCTGCTTGGTGCGGGCCGCGAAGGCTTTTTCGGCCTTGATGTACATGTCGAACTCGGCGCGCTGGGCCACCGGAACGGCCGTGCGCACTTTGCCCTTGAAGCGCGGCCGGTACTTGGCTACTACGCGCGTCACCTCTAGGCTCTCGTCGCCGATGTTGCGGCCGTCGGCCCCGCCCAGGAAGTTCCAGCCGTGCACGTCGTCGACGTAGCCGTTGTGGTCGTCGTCGATGTGGTTGCCGGGGATTTCCTTCGTGTTCGTCCAAAAAATAGGCTTCAAATCGACGTGCGCCGTGTCTACGCCTGAGTCAATCACGGCCACTATCACGAGGGTCGGCGTGCGGTTTTTCAACACTTCGGCGTAGGCCCGGGTCGTGCCTGTGCCGGGCAGTCTGTCGAGCTGCGGGTCCTTGAGATACCACTGGGCAGTGGTGGCATCGGCGGCGGTGGGCCCGGTGAGTTTGGGCGGGCCGGGCATCGGCACGTCGGGAGGCAGCGCTGTGGCAGTAGGCGCAGAAGAAGAAGCGGTCTTTGCAACGGCGGAGCCGGATTTATTCTGGACGGAAGTGGTGGGCACGGCCCCGCGGGTGCAGGCGCTCAGGGCCAGGGCGGCGGTGAAGGCCGCCAGTAGCGGCCGCGGGAAGGAGGCAGATAAAGTCATACACGGCTATATGCACCGCAACGGCGCGGCACGTTGCAAAGAAACCGCACACCGGGCAAAGACGTGCCCTGCTCAAGGCGGTAAGTCATGATTTTGTGTCAATTACTTACGCTGATGCGATAATAGCCTGGGCCCCTGTCCGGGCCGCAGGCTATTGGCATGCAACTGTTGGGCGGGGCTACCAGTTGCCGTTATAGCGAGTGGGCCAGAGGCCCGCGGCACTTATGTGGGGCAGCGTCCGGCCCCATTGCTGCGCCAGAGCGCATCGGCCGGTAACTTCACGGCTCCAAGCCCGTTTTCTTGCCCATGCGCTTTTCTCTACATGCCGCCCGATTCGTCGCGGCACTGCTCATTGTTAATTGCTCACTGCTAACCGAAGCCAGAGCCCAAGCCCCCAAAACCTATACGTCGTCGGACATCCTGCTGGGCCTGAAAAAGCTTAACGTGCTGGGCTCGGCGCTCTACATCGCTGCCCACCCCGACGACGAGAACACCCGCCTCATCGCCTACCTCGCCAACGGCCGCCTCGTGGAAACCGGCTACCTGAGCTGCACCCGCGGCGACGGCGGCCAGAACCTCATTGGCCCCGAGCTGCGCGAGCAGCTCGGTGTCATCCGCACGCAGGAGCTGCTCGCGGCGCGGCGCATCGACGGGGCCCAGCAGTTCTTTACCCGCGCCAACGACTTCGGCTTCAGCAAAACCTCGGACGAAACCCTGCGCATCTGGGACCATGAGCAGGTGCTTGCCGACATGGTGTGGGTCATCCGCCAGCGGCGGCCCGACGTGCTCATCACCCGCTTCCCGCCCGATGCCCGCGCCGGCCACGGTCACCACCAGGCCAGCGCCATCCTGGCCGCCGAAGCCTTCGACGCCGCCGGCGACCCCACGCGCTTCCCCGAGCAGCTGAAGTACGTGCAAGCCTGGCAGCCCAAGCGCTTGCTCTGGAACACGGGCAGCTTCTTCGTGAAGCCCGGCGAGAACATGAGCGGCTACCTCACCCTCGACGCCGGCGGCTACAACCCCTTGCTGGGCCAGAGCTACGGTGAAATCGCAGCTCGCTCGCGCTCCAGCCACCGCAGCCAAGGCTTCGGCGCGTCCGCCACGCGCGGCGAGGCGCTGGAGTATTTCCAACCCGTGAAAGGGGCCCCGGCCCCGAAGGATTAATTCGACGGCGTGGATATGACCTGGAACCGCGTGCCGGGCGGCGCGGCCATCGGGAAAATGATTGATGAAGTGATTCGGAAGTATGATGCGGGGAATCCAAGTGCCAGTGTGGCAGGGCTGCTAAAGGTGCGGGAGCAGCTAAAAAAACTGCCGCAAAACAATTTTTGGATAAAAGAAAAATTAACTGAGGCAGACAAGGCGCTTCAAGCTTGCTTGGGTCTGTACATTGAGGTCACTGCCACTTACCCCAGTGTATCTCTTGGTCAACCAATGGCATTGACAATAAACCTGCTCAACCGCTCCTCTAACCAACTCATAAAGCTAAATTCTCTAGGGCTGCCCGGTAGAGACAAAGATTCTATTGTTAACAAACCTATCATGCCTACTCAACTCTTGGCTATCAAGAGTGCATTTCAACAACCTTTAAGCGGTAATGCGAATAGGTTAGAAGGGAAAACAGGAGATGGCCTGCTATCGCAGCCTTACTGGTTGCGTAAAACCGGTACGACCGGTATGTATAGAGTCGCCGATCAATTGGAGCGAGGACGTCCTGAAAACGAGGCCGCTGCTGATGTTATATTCTCAGTTCAACTCGAT
>JANPOR010000576.1:0-4409 GCA_031428075.1 Hymenobacter sp.
CGCCCCGATGGCGGCAACGCCGTTCCCATCCTATTGCCCGACAGCGATGCGCTGGTGGTGCCCACGGTGGGGTTCATTGTGGAGTTTTAGCAGGTCAGCCAAACGCGCCATTCCGCTACCCCGACATTCGGCACCCGTTCCCCTACCAAGGCGGTTAATGCAAGCCTTCCGGGCACAGCGCCGTCATATGCGAAGCGTCCGCAAAATACTCATCCCGGACCCTGCCCGTTTTCTGACTTCCCATTCCATCTGATAGCTCATTTTATTGAACGGAGCACGTTTATGGCACGACCGTTTTCGCGGACCTGAGTAAGGAGAGCCAACGGGCGGTATAGCTCTATTTTTATTTAATGTCTTGACGCGCTAGTATGAGCATGGCCGCACTTCTGGCCTTGGTTAAAAGTTTGGTCCAAATGTTAATCGGTTAACTTGTCAGCAGTCTCGTTGCTAGAATTTTGACAAGCACTACTGTTTGAAAAACAAGAACTCATCATCATCAGGCAACCGTTTTCAGTGCCAGAGCACAGTTCTTTCGTCGCGGTTGTCGAGTTGACTGTACTGCGATTGCTGAACAAGTTATCTCTACCAAATCAGCCCGTTTTTCGTCCGATTTGCTAGATGCTGAGTGCGTGGGCGAGTTGTACACCTACAGGGAGGTTTCCCTGAACAAACAGCTCAAAAAACCGCTGGTAGCGAGATTTTAACTTGTGGGCGCTACGTTGAGGAGCGGCTCACTTGACTTCTGTATCAAACTTTTAACCGAGACCACCCTTGGTGCCGTAACCAAGCTGATTGGTCATCGCCTCACCAGTTTCACCCTTTTTTTTTAGTTTCAGTACGCTGGTGTTTGACGACGCCGAACCGGTGTTGTTTAAAATCTAGGACAATAATATCGTTGACGAATAACGCATTGCCCGTTATGCCATCAATGCGTTCTGCTTGGGCGAAGGCCAAGTGGCGCGGGTCGCGGGTGAACCAAGCGTGTGCCGAGGGTAGTTGGAGAGACCCTAAGTACGCGTTGGTACGCATAGGGGCCCCGTAGTAGGGAACCTGCTTGCCCCAGGAATTGACCAGCATGCTGTCAACTTGTGCCCCAGGTTTCACTAAGCCTTTCCATTGTGCTTCGTCGGTATCCAAAGCGAACAAACTCGACCCCGTGTCAAACAGCGCCCGGTACGTCCGCTGGCCGATAGTCAGCGGAATGGTGAAGCGATTCTCCTTTACTTGGCTAGTTACGAAGCGCGTGCGGGTGCGCCAATAAGCGTCCATTGAATCGAGCACGCACATGCGCTGGTGCGGGTAGTCAATTACCAACACTTTGCCGGCGAAAATGTCGCCCCCAATAGTGCCCACCAGCTTCTGCGACGTGGTGTAGAGCGAATCGGGTGAAACCGGGTCCCCAAACTTGGCTGTCAGGCGGGGATGAGGAATGCGCAAGGGGCCCAGGGTCAAGGCCAGGCCGCGGGTGCGATAGCTACGCAGGCCACTATCGGAGAGCCCATGCTGGGCGGTGTCCACCAAGGCGTACAGTTGCGTATGGTTGGCAAAGTAGGGAGCGACGGTGTTTTCGTAGACGGTAGTGGCGTCGCTGCCCAGGTCGAATTGCATGACAAAATTACCTCGCAAGTCGTTGACTTTTACAGGCACCAGTATGGCTAATTTTTCCACGAGCTTGCCGTTTATCTGCTCGCTGTACCACGCAAAGGGAAACCACGGGTGCGACGGCGGACGACGAGGGGAAGGCCGTTGCGCGGAACAAAAGCCGAGTGAGAGGACCGTGACCAACAGAAACGACCGAAGTGAATAAATCATAAAGCGAATAGTCTCTTCCGCAAGGTAGCATAATCGCCACAACTCTAGTCAATCGCTGCCAATAATAGGGCCCTGATAGTAGCTTGTCTCAAAACTCGGTTTAAAAGTCGTATCTGACCCACACAATTCGCTCCTCACAGTGGTAAAGTACCACACTGGGCACAGCGGCCGGCCGGGCCAAAACCCGCCCTGATTCCAAGAGTTGTCCGACAACTACGATTATGTAATTGAATAAAATGAAGTAAAGCTGTCGGCTTCTGGCTAACTCTTTTGGCCCTTTTGTTCAATTACATAATCGTAGTTAAGTAGTCGGCCAAAAGTAAAGGGGGCAAAGGTATTTGGGGCTTACTGGGGGATATGTTAGCTCCGCTCGCGTTGGACGCGCCTGAAATCGAAACCCTGGAAGCCTGTGCCTTGCGCGGCCCGCACCCGCGGATGCGGCGACGGGCGCAGGCCGTGTTGGCCCACCACCGGGGCCGGTGCATCGACCAGTTGGCGGCCGCCTTCGGTGCCCGCCGCAACGCCGTCAGCCGCTGGCTCGCGCGCTGGCAGCGCTTTGGTTTGGTGGGCCTGGCTGAAGGCCCCCGCGCGGGCCGCCCGCCCAAGCTGCCGGAGGCGGCCCAAAAAAAGTAGCCGCGTGGTTGGGCGCGGCCACCCAGCAGGTGCGCCGCTTCGTGCCGCGCCTGGCCGACGAGTGCGGCCTGCACGTGTCGGGGCGCACGCTCCGGCGGCTGGCGCGCGCGTTGGGCTACCGCTGGAAGCGCTGCCGGCGCAGCCTCCAGGCCCGGCGCGACCCGGACGCCTTCGCCGCCATGCGCCCGCACCTGCGCGGCCTGCACGCGGCCGAAGCCCGGGGCGAGTTGGCCGTGGTGTACGTCGACGAGTGCCGCTTCTCGCGCCAGGTCCCGGGGCCCTACGCCTGGCAGGTGCCCGGGGCCCTGCCGGCCGAGCGCGGGTCGGGCGGGCAATCGGTGCTCGGTTTCTGGCAGCCCGGCGCGGCCCACCAGCCGCTGGAAGCCTACGCCTTGGCCGGGGCCTGGAACGCGGAGGCCTTCGCCGCCGCCGTGGACGCGTTCGCGGCCCACGCGCCGGGCGGCCCCGCGGTGCTCGTGCTCGACAAGGCCAGCATTCACCGCGCCCGCCTGGTGCAAGAACGGCGGGCCGCCTAGGCGCGACAAGGGGTGAGCCGGTGTTTTTTGCCGGCCTACAGCCCCGAACTCAACAAAATCGAACTGCTTTGGCATCGCTGCAAACACTACTGGCTGACCCCCGCCGACTACGTCGGCACGCTACCGTTTTCCACCGCCCAGCCCAGCCCAGTGGAGCGGGCGGTGGGGAAAGGTATTTTTTGAGGCCAACTTCCAGTGCGGGAGGACGTAGGAAACCGAGTCTGCCGGAGCAGGCATTTTTCCCTTCCCGTTTATGCAACCCCTCGTTTCTGTCGCCCCTCCCGCCACCACCGAGCCCACCGACCACAAAGCCCTGAACGCCCGCATCACGGCTGCGGGCACACTAATTGCCCTGGGCATTGTGTACGGCGACATCGGCACTTCGCCGCTCTATACCGTGCGGGGCGTATTCGTGAGCCGGCCCGTAACGGAGGACGTGGTGCTGGGCACCGTGTCGGCTATCATCTGGACGCTCACGCTGCTCACTACCGTAAAGTACGTGCTCATCGCCATGAAGGCCGACAACCACGGCGAGGGCGGCATCCTGTCGCTCTACGCCCTGCTGCGGCGGCTCAAAATCAAGTGGTTGTACTTGCCGGCCATCATCGGGGCTGCGGCCCTGCTAGCCGACGGTATCATCACGCCACCCATCTCAGTGGCCTCGGCCATCGAAGGCCTGCGAATGGTCAGGCCCAACCTCGACACCGTGCCCATTGTGCTAATAATATTGGTTGGCTTATTTGCATTCCAACAGTTCGGCACGGATATCATCGGCAAACTGTTCGGGCCGGTCATGATTTTATTTTTCTCGATGCTAGCCGTGCTAGGGGCCCGTTATCTGGTGCAGGACTGGAGCATCCTGCGGGCCCTGAACCCCTACTATGCCGTGCATATGGTGACGACTTTGCCAGGCGCGTTTTGGCTACTGGGATCCATCTTCTTGTGCAGCACCGGGGCCGAAGCCCTCTACGCCGATATGGGCCACGTAGGCCGGCGCAACATTTATGTGTCGTGGTCTTTCGTAAAAATTTGCCTGCTGCTGAATTACCTGGGCCAGGGGGCTTGGCTGCTCCAGCACCTGGGGGCCCCGCTGGGCGAGCGCAACCTGTTTTTCCTCATGATCCCGGCTTGGGGCCTGCTACCGGCCATCATCCTCTGCACGCTGGCCACCATCATCGCCTCGCAGGCCCTGATTTCAGGCTCTTATACGCTCGTGATTGAAGCCCTGCGCCTCAACTTCTGGCCCAAGGTGAAGGTGACTTACCCCACCGAGCTGCGGGGCCAAGCCTACGTGCCCTCGCTGAACTGGATCCTCTGTGCCGGCTGCGTGGGCGTCGTGCTGCACTTCCGCGAGAGTAGCCGCATGGAAGCCGCCTTCGGCTTGGCCGTTACCGTGACCATGCTAATGACCACCGTCCTGCTGGCCTA
>JANPOR010000577.1:0-4445 GCA_031428075.1 Hymenobacter sp.
GCGGGTGGACGGCGCCGATCTGATTTCGTCGTACAAAGGCTTGGCTGAGGCGTTTGCACATGTGCGCCACCGACGCGGGCCGGTACTGGTGCACGCCAAGTGCCCCTTGCTCGGCCACCACACCAGCGGCGTGCGCCGCGAGTGGTACCGCGGCGCCGACCTCGCCGCGCACCAAGCCCACGACCCATTGCCGCGCCTGCACCGCCGCCTGCTGGCCGCCGGGGCCCCCGAGGCCGAACTGGCCACCATCGCTGCACAAGCGCAGGCCACTGTGGCTGCCGACTGGGCCGAGGCCCTGGCCGCGCCCGGCCCCGACCCGGCCACCTTCGCCGACCATGAGTTTGCCCCGCCCGCCGTAACTGCCGAGGCCGGCGAGCGTGCCCCCGCCGGGGCCGAAAAAGTGCTGATGGTGGACGCCGCCCTGCACGCCGTGGACGACATCTTGGCTGAATTTCCGGAAGCCCTGTTCTATGGCCAGGACGTGGGCGGCGAGCTGGGCGGCGTGTTCCGCGAAGCGGCCCTGCTGACCAAGAAATACGGCGACCAACGGGTATTCAACACGCCCATCCAGGAGGCCTACATTGTGGGCAGCACGGCCGGCATGGCTGCGGTGGGGGCCCGGCCGATTGTCGAGATTCAGTTTGCCGACTATATCTGGCCGGCCCTCAACCAGTTGGTCGAAGAGCTGTCGAAATCGTGCTACCTGACGATGGGTAAGTTTCCGGTGCCGGCGCTCATCCGGGTGCCGGTAGGAGCCTACGGCGGGGGCGGGCCCTACCACTCGGGCTCGATTGAGAGCATGCTGCTCACCATCCGGGGCATCAAAGTAGTGTACCCCAGCAACGCGGCGGACATGAAAGGACTGATGCGGGCGGCGTTTCTTGACCCCAACCCAGTCGTGATGCTCGAGCACAAGGGCCTGTACTGGAGTAAAGTGCCGGGTACCGAAGACGCCAAAACCGTGGAGCCTGCCGCCGGCTACGTCATCCCGCTGGGCCAGGCTGCCGTGGCCCAGGCCGCCGACCCCGAAAAGTTGCGCCGGGGCGACACGGCCCTGGTCGTGGCCTACGGCATGGGCGTGCACTGGACCAAAGCCGCCAGCCGCAATTTTCCCGGCCAAATCGAAATACTCGACCTGCGCACGCTCAATCCGCTCGACTTCGACGCGGTGCAGGCCGCCGTGCGCCGCCACGGTAAGGTGCTGGTGCTCACCGAAGAGCCCCTGATGAACTCCTTCGCCGAGAGTTTGGCCGGCCGCATTCAGCGCCACTGCTTCGGGGCCCTGGACGCGCCGGTGTTCACGCTCGGGGCTGCCAACCTGCCCGCCATTCCCCTCAACGCCGAGCTGGAACAGCAGATGCTGCCCAGCGCCGCCAAGGTGGCCACGGCCCTGACCGAGCTGCTCGCTTGGTAAAGTGGCCCAATGGTGGGAAAAAAGATGCGGCAAAAATTAGCTACTGGCGGGCTAAACTGGGCTTGAAGGCTTGAAAGCCTGGCCCGGCCGCTACTCGGGCGGCGTGGTGTGTTTGCGGGCTTCGCTAGGGGAGTAGCCGTAGTGACGGGAGAAGCTGGTAGAAAAATTGGCCGGGTTGCTGTAGCCCACCTGGTAGGCGATTTCGGCCACGGTGCCTACGTTGCTGGCCAGCAATTCCTGGGCCCGTTGCAAGCGCACCAGGCGGATGAAGTCGCCGGGGGCTTGGCAGAGCAGGGCCTTGAGCTTGCGGTGCAGTTGGGTGCGGCTCAGGCCCACCTCGCGGCCCAGGGCTTCCACGTTGAATTCTTCATCGTCGAGGTGTTGCTCTACCACGGCCCGCACCCGGGCCAGAAAGGTTTGTTCCATCGACGGCAGCCCGGGCGCGGCGTGGGCCGCTAAGCCGCGGTGGTAGGCTTCGCGCAGGTGCTGGCGGCCGCGCAATAGGTTGTCGATGGTGGCCAGCAGCTCGGGGGTGCTGAAGGGCTTGGCCAGGTAAGCATCTGCTCCGGAATGGAGCCCGTCCAGCTTGCTGTCCGCGTCGGCGCGTGCTGTGAGCATCACGACCGGAATGTGGTTGGTGCGCTCGTCCGCCCGCAGGGCGCGGCACACGCCGTGGCCGTCGAGGCGGGGCATCATCACGTCGGTCAGCACCAAGTCCGGTATATGCTCGCGGGCCAGGGCCACGCCTTGCTCACCATTCACGGCTTCCAGCACGTGGTAATGCGCCGCCAAAGCGGCCCGCACAAAGGCCCGTACGTCGGCATTATCTTCGATGACGAGCACCAGGGCGGCCTCGGCAGCGGTCGCAGCGGCGGGTTCGTGGCCTAGCTCTACTGCTGGTTCGGGGGACGGCGGCAGGGCCCCGGCGGGCGCGGCCACACGGCGCACGGGTAGGCGCACCGTCGCGGTGGTCCCCACACCGGGCTCGCTGGCCAGGGCAATGGTGCCGCCGTGCAGCTCGGCCAATTCCTTCGCCAGCGCCAGCCCGATTCCGGTGCCTTCCTGTTCGCGGGTTTCGGAGCTGTCGGCTTGGTAAAACCGGTCGAACACGTGGGGCAACTGCGCTGCCATGATGCCGCACCCGGTGTCGCGCACCTCCAGGCTGACCCACGCATCGTCGGCTGCCGGCTGGTACAGGCGCACCGCCACCTGCCCGGCGCGCGGCGTGAACTTGAAAGCGTTGGACAGCAGATTGTACACAATTTTTTCTAGCTTGTCGGGGTCGAAGTCGGCAACGAATTCGGCGGGGTCGGCCGTGAACGAGGTCGCAATGCCCCGCTGCTGCGCCAGCGATTCGAACGCGCCCAGTAGGCCGCGCACGAACGGCACCAAGTCAGCGCAGATGGGCTCCAGCGTTAAATTGCTCCCTTCGAGCCTGCTCAAGTCGAGGAGTTGGTTGATGAGCCGCAGCAGCCGTTGGGCATTGCGCTGCACAAGGCCGCAGAGCTGCCGGGTGCCGGGTTCCTGCGACTCGGCCAGGATTTGCCCGGCCGGCCCGAGGATGAGCGTGAGCGGCGTGCGAAACTCGTGGGTGATGTTGGCAAAGAAGCGCGACTTGGCCACGTCCAGCATCCGCAAGGCCTCGGCATGCTGGGTAATTTCGGCCTTTTGGGTGGCGAGTAGCCGGTTCTGCTGCCGGATTTCTTCGGTGCGCTCCTGCACGGTGCTTTCCAGCTGCTCGTTTTGCGCGCGGATGAGCCGCTGGCGTTCGGCTTCCTGTCGCTGCGTCTGGTCGGACAGCGCATGGACTTGCTCAAGCTGCATCTCCAGGTCGCGGCGCGTGGTGGCAAAGTCGCGCGCCAGGTAGAGCGACGTGCAGACGGGCAACAGCAAAAAGCCCGATTGCATGATGAGCTGCTGGACCACCGCAAACGGGTCTTCGCTGTCCCACAAGTGGAAGCTGTCGTAAAAAACGAACACGTTCACCAGCATCGTGCTCCCGACGCCCAGCGCCACCAGCCCCACGGCGGACTGCCCCTGCCGCAGGGCGCGGGCGAGCACCCGCAGCATGTCGAGCCACGCAAGCAGGAATATGCCGGTAAGTACCGGCAGCGGGGCCCAGCGCTTGAGGGGGGCCTGCGTCAGCCACAGGGCCACTTGGATCGTGCCGGCCAGCCCCAGCAGCCCCAGCCAGGGCCGGGACAGGCGGGCGTGGCACACCGCGTAGATGAACGTGAGCAGCAGCATGCAGCTAAGCACGGTGCCGGCCTCGTAGCCCAGCTGGGCCGCCCAGCGCGCGCGTTCGCCCGTGAGCGTCAATACCAAGTACTGCGACAACTGGGTGCCCGCGGCCGCGCCCAGGTAGAGGCTGTAATACAGGTTGGCGCGCTGGGACCGGTAAAACAAGAACAGGAAAAAGTGCAGGAAGGCTAGCACCGCGGTGCCCACGACCACGGTGAGGTAGAACATGTCGTCGCGCGCCTTCTGCACCTTGTACATCGTCAGGCGCTCAGCAGCGGCGGCCCACAAATCGAAGCCGGCGTAGAGCTTGGCCCAGTGGTCGAACTTGGCGTAGCGAATGGCCAACAGGTGCGGGCCGGGCGTGGTGAGGACGAAGAACAGGGTCCGGTTGTGCGGGAAAAAGCCCCGAGTCGTCTGGGCCGACGGCCCCACGGTGCCGTAGCGGCCCAGCCGCCGCCCGTCGAGGTAGATTTCTGAAGCGCCTTCGTGCAGGATGTGCAAGCCTAGCGGCTGGCCCAGCAGGGCCGAATCGAGGACCAGGCGCAGCCGGAAGCAGCCCGTGCCGCGCCAGCCGGGCGGGCCCTCGCCCTTGTGAAAGGATGGGTCGGCCAGCAGCCAGCCCCGGTCGTCGGTGGCGGGGCTGGCCCAGCCCGGCGGCTGGCCCGGCCGGTAACGCCAGCGCACCGTCGCCAAGTGCTGCAGGTATTCGGTGTTCACCTGCGCTGCGGTGAGGCGCACCAGGGCGCTGTCGGGAGAGGCAGAAACCACGGCGGGCCGGGGGCCCTGCGCG
>JANPOR010000578.1:0-17680 GCA_031428075.1 Hymenobacter sp.
ACCTGGCCGTGGGGGCCTGGGAAACCCGCGACGCCCACCGGCGCGGCGTGCCGCACTGGGCCTTGGTGCCATGCTTGTTAGCCACGTTCATGCTGGGGCCCCTGGGGTTGTTGCTTTACAGCGGAGTGCGGCGCGGTTTTACAGTCAAAAATCAAGAACTGTCAACCAACCCGTTGAACTGATGGAAACGCTGATGCACTTTGAATCGCTGGCGGCCCCGGCTACCCCCACAGTGACCAGCCGGCTGCGCATGGCCTTAGTCGTTTTGCACCGCGCCAACCCCGCCCTATCCGCCACGGGCTGGCTGAACGTGGGCCTGGCCGTGCTGGCCGTGGCGGGCTTGCTGCTCGACCACCGCCTCGTCACGGGGGTCCCAGTGTGGCTCAAGCCCCTCAAGTTTGCCCTCTCCGTAACGGCCTACGCCTGGACCTTGGGCTGGCTGCTGGCCGACCTGCCGGGGGCCGCGCAGCGCAGCGTGCGGACGCTCAGCAGGGGCGTAACCCTGAGCATGGCCGTGGAGCAGGGCGCCGTTTTCGTGCAGGCCGGGCGCGGCACTGCTTCGCACTACAACATGGCTACGGCCTTCGACGGCCTGCTGTTTGCGCTGATGGGGCTTTTCATCTTCGTGAACACCGCCATGACACTCTGGGCCCTGTACTTGGTGTGGCGGTACCGGTCCCACGGCCCGTCGGGCTACGTGTGGGGCGTACGCTGGGGACTGCTGGTTTTTATCGCCGGCACCCTAGTGGGCGGGTTTATGATTCACCTCAACCAGCACACCGTGGGGGCCCCCGACGGCGGCCCCGGCCTGCCCGGCCTGGGCTGGAGCACCAGCGCCGGCGATTTGCGCGTCGCCCATTTCCTGGGAGTGCACGCTTTGCAGGCCCTACCGCTGCTGGGCTGGGCTTTGAGCCGCTGGGTGCCGCGGCGGGCGGCGGGGATAGCGGGCGCCGGGGCCCTGGCCTACGCGGCATTGGTGGCCGGGCTGCTGTGGCAGGCTCTAGCGGGAGGACCGTTGGTGTCTTTTTAACGCGTCTCTGCCTGCTTTATGGACGTCCTACACCGCTTCAATATTTTGACGCACGCCGTGTGCAGCACGCTGGCGCTGCTGGTGGGACGAAAGGACGGGGCTATGCACGTGCACTTCGGCCGCTGGTTTTTGAGGCTGGCCGCGATGATTCTCTTAGCGGCAACACTGAGTCTCGCTGCAGACTTGATGCTGCGCATCTGCTGGCCGCGGTGCGCAATGCCCCCCGGGCGGCTACCTTCCGGAGGCCAACTTGCGTTATGAACGACCGCCGCTTCCGGCTCATCGGCATTCTCGCCCTGAGCATTCTGATTATCCTCCTCGTCACGCCGCTGCAACAGCTGTTTGCCTCGCCGATCAATTTTATCATCAACTGGGGCATCTCACTTTACTTCACCGGGGCCCTGTGGCTCGGCAACCGCTTGCTGTGGGCCTGGCTGTTGCGCCGGCTGCCGCACGTGAGCCAGACGGCCCGGCGGCTGGTGGCGCTGGGGGCGTTGTCGGTGCTGTTCACGGCCGTAGCCACGGTGCTGCTGCGCCTGCCACTCCACCTGTTGCTGCCCACCTACTTTTCGCTCGGCCTGGCAGGGCAGCTTCGGGCCATCGGTTTCAACCTACTGCCGACACTCGTAGTCAACACGCTTTACGAAACCACTTATTTCTTTCAGCAATGGGAAGCCAACGTGCTGCGCGCCGACCAGCTAGCCCGCGCTCAAACCCAGGCCCAGCTCGACGCCCTGCACAGTCAGCTCGACCCGCACTTTCTATTCAACTCGCTCAACACCCTGGCTGCCCTCGTCGAGCCCACCAACGCAGCGGCCCAGCGCTACGTCGAGGGCCTGGCCGATGTGTACCGCTACGTACTGCTGAGCCGCGAGCGCCCCACCGTGCCACTGGCCGAGGAGTTGGCATTCGTGCAAACCTACGTGGCCCTGCAAAAAGTCCGGTTTCGGGAAAACCTGCGCGTCAGCTACGACGTGGGGCCCACCGCTCTGGCCCAGCATGTGGCCCCGCTCAGCGTGCAGCTGCTGGTCGAGAACGCCCTGAAGCACAACGAAGCCTCGCGGGCCCGTCCCCTGTGCCTGCGCCTGGCTGCCTCACCCGATACCGCCGAGCTGCGCGTCGAAAACAACCTCCAGCCCCGCTCCGCCGGCCTGGCCCCCGGCACCGGCACCGGCTTGGCCAACGTGCGCCGACGCTACGCCTTGCTCGGAGCCACCCGACCGGTGGAGGTCGGGGTCATTGACAGCACGTTTACGGTGCGGCTGCCCCTGTTGCCTCCACTTCCCGGCTTGGACCGGCCATTTGCAACGCCGAACTTGGCAAAGCGGGATTCAGGACTGACGAAACGGGACTCGGGACTAACAAAATGAGACTCGGGACTAACGAGACGGGGCTTGGGACTGGCAAAACGTGGTTCAGGACTGGTAAAGCGAGGCTTGGGGCCAGCAAAACGAAGCTCGGAACAGGCAAAACGAAGCTCGGGGGTGGCTACACGAGATTCTACCGAAACAAAACAGAGCTCGGGGATAGTAAATCTGGGTTCATAAGTGGCCAAAGGAGATTTGGGATTGGCAAATTCGGGTTCGGCGTTGGCAAATCCGAATTCGTTTTCGCCAAATTTGACTTCGTTATGGCAAAATCGGTCCTCAACCGGCAACTTTCGGCGTCTAGGAGGGCCCCAGGCCCACCTACTACCCAACCCCCAACTGCTTGACTTTCCTCCGCGTTCTGGTTTTAGAAGACGAGTACCCCGCCGCCGAGCGCCTCCAGCGCCTGTTGGCCCAGGCCGACCCGGGGGCCCAGGTGCTGGCCGTGCTCGACACCGTGGCCGGGGCCCTCGCCTGGCTGGCCGCTAACCCGGCCCCTGACCTGATTCTGAGCGATGTACAACTGGCCGATGGCCTCAGCCTAGAAATCTGGGAGCAGGCCATGGTGCCCAGCCCGGTCGTTTTCACCACCGCCTACGACGCCTACGCCCTGCGGGCCTTTGAGGCCAACAGCGTGGCCTATCTGCTCAAGCCCGTGAAGCTGGCCGAATTGCAGGCGGCCCTGGCCAAGCTGCGTCAGTGGCCGGCCCCCGCCCCGGGCCTCGAGCGCCTGCTCGACGCGCTGCACCGCCCGGCACGGCCCCACAAAACACGCTTCCTCGTGCGGCAGGGCGAGCAGCTGCTGCCCCTGCCGGTGTCCGGGGCGGCGTGGTTCGTGAGCCGCCACGACACCACCACGCTGGTGGCCGCCGACGGCCGCCGCTTCGTCATCGACTACACCCTGGAGCAACTCGAAACCCTACTCGACCCGGCCCAGTTCTTCCGCCTCAATCGCCAGCTCATCGCCCAGCTGCCGGCCGTGCGCCGGCTGGTGCCCTACTTCGGCGGCAAGCTGCTGGTGGAGCTCCACCCCGCCCCCGCCGAAGAAGTGCTGGTGAGCCGCGAGCGGGCCCCCGCCGTGAAGGCTTGGCTAGAAGGGTAGTTTTCTGCGTGTCTTTTTGCCTCACCGCCCCGGCGTTGCGCGGGCGGTAGCCGCCCTTGTCAGGATAAACCACTTCCTACCCTCACAACCTCACCATTTCACCGATCCAGCCAGTTTTTGAACACGTTCACTTTCTCGCGGCTCACTAGCACCTGGGCGTCGGGGGCCGCGGGCTTGAGCACAGTTTGCAGGCGCGAGTTGGTATAATGGATGATGTCGTGGATAGCAGCTTGCTGAGCCAGGTAGGCACGGTTGAGGCGGAAGAAACGGCACGGGTCGAGCAGGGTTTCAAGCTGGTCCATCGTGTAATCGACCACGAACTTACGTCCTTCAACGGTTTGCAAAAAGGTGGCTTTTTCGAGGCTGAAGAAGTAGGCTACCTGCTCGACGGGCACCACTTTGAGGTGTTCGCCCACACGCACCACAAACTGGGTTTTGTAGCTAGCGGCGGGTACAACCTGCTGCATCTGCTGCAGTAGCTGGGCCAGCAGCACCGGGTCGAAAGCCGGGGCGGGGGCCGGAGCGGCGCGCAGGGCCCGCAGCTTGCGCAAGGCGGCGGCCAGCTCTTCTTCATCAATGGGCTTAAGCAGGTAATCGACGCTGTTGACCTTGAAAGCTTGCAGCGCGTACTGGTCGTAGGCGGTAGTGAAAATGACCGGGCAGCGCACCGTGGCCTGCTCGAAAATGCCGAAGCTGAGGCCGTCGGCCAGGTGAATATCAAGGAACAATACGTCGGGGGCAGGCCGGGCGCTTGCGAGCAACGCCACGGCCTGCGCCACCGATTCGGCCGTGCCCACTACGGCCACGGGCTCGAGCTGGCGGGCCAGCATATCGGCCAAGCGGCGGGCGGCAAGCGGCTCGTCTTCGACGATAAGGGCGCGAAGGGTCATTGGTACTGGGTTATTGGTGCTTGGTTATTAGGTCTTGGATTTTTGTCATTGCGAGAAGGAACGACGAAGTAACCTTTCCTTCGAGTCGCGTCACTGATCAAGCAAACTGAAGAAAAGATTGCGAGCGCTCTATCTCTGCTTGATGCGCAAAATATTGCGCTCGCAATGACAAAAAGGCCACAATAACCATCAAATGACCAGCAATGGTAAAGTAACCACGAACTCCCCGGCCTCCTCCCCCACCGCCAGCGGCCTGGCCGTGAGGAAGGCGTAGCGGGCGGCCAGATTTTTCAGGCCCATCCCCAACGACTCGCCGGGGCCCAGACAGCGCGGGCGCAGGGTGTTGCGCACGGTGAGACTGCCCCCCCCCGCGTCGAGTGCCACGCGCAGGCGCAGCGGGTCGGCCTGGAAGGCAGTGTTGTGCTTGATAATATTTTCGAGTAGCAATTGCAGGGCCAGCGGCGGCACAAAGAACGGGGCCACGGCGGCCGGCAGCAGGTCCATCTCCACGGCCAAGGCATCGCCGAGACGGGTTTTTTGCAGAAACAGATAGCTCTCGGCGAAGCGTAACTCGTCGGCCAGCGGCACCAGCTCCTGGCCGCTGCTGTCGAGCACATAGCGGTACACCTGGCTGAGCTGGCGGATGAAGCGCACGGCGCGGGCAGGATCGTTTTCCTCCACCAAACCGGTCAGCGCGTTGAGGGAATTGAACAGAAAGTGCGGATCGACCTGCCGGCGCAGCGAGTCGAGGCGGGCCACGGCGGTTTCTTTTTCGAGGCGCTCGGCGTGCACGGAGGCTTCGCGCCATTGGTAGAAGAACGAGCGGCTGTGGTTAAAAAGCGAGATGATAATGGTGATGCCCAACGGCACCAGCACCTGGCCGTACATCGCCGGCTGCCAGAGCAGCGCCAGCGGCCGATGCACCACCAAACCCAAGTACCCCGCCTGGATGAGCAAAATAACTGCCACCGACCCGCCCACCGACGCGGCCACCGTCAGCAGCAGCCGGCGCAGCGGGTGTTGGGCCCACGAAACGCGGCCGCTGAGCCAGCCCACCGCGAAGCCATTGACGAACCAAAGCCCGGCCGTGTAAGCAAAGGTCATGGCGAAGGTGATGGCCAGCCGCGCCGTGTCGGTGAGGGCCCCCGGGCTCAGCAGCACCGTGAGGACGACCGAGACGAGGAGCAACACCCGCAGCGTCTTCCACAGGCTGGCCCGCGAGCCCACCACGGGCAGATAGCCGTCGGTGAATTGCGGAGCAGAAGCGGGGGCGGCCACGGGCAAAGGCAGGGAAGTGAGCATCAAAGTAAGTGTTCTTCCGCGGTTGGCGCGGGGCGGTGAGGACCTTATTTAGCGGCCGTTTCGCCGTTGATTTTGGCCAGGGCGCTGGCGGCGTTGGCTTGGCCCCAGGCCGGACTCAGGGCCGTGGCAGGCTTGAAGGTGGCGAACAGGGCCAGGGCCTTCTCGTAAAGCGGCTTAGCCTTGTCGGCCCCCCCGCCAAAGATGGCCGGGCGGAAGTACAGGTCGTTGGCCAGCACCAGGTACACACGCGGGTTGTTCGGGCTCAACGCCTGAGCCTCGCCCAAGGCCTCCTGCACGCGGCCCGAGTACACGGCCCCGCGCAGCATCGGCGACACCATGATGCGGCCCTGGTTGAGATAGGCCTGCATGACGAGCAGTTCGGCGCGGTCGGCTCCTTTCAATTTAAAGCCTTGGTCGAGGGCGGCCTGGGCCCGGTCGAACAGCTTGTCCTGGGCATCGCCGTCGGTGCCCGCGAAGCCCAGCTTGACGTAGCCGCGGGCCTGGTAGTAGCGCGGCTCCCAGGCCGTGGGGGCCGCAGCGGCCACGCGTTCCAGCTTGGCTAGGTTGGCTTGGAAGTCGGCGGGGGTTTTGGCAGCGTTTTGCTCGGCGACGATGCCCAGCATGGCGGCGGCGTAGGCGTCGGGGGCCGCAACGGCAGGCGCTACAGCCGCTGCCGCCAGGACTACGGATTTGGTTTGGGCAGCGGCGGCGAAGGTGGCGGCGGCCAGGGCGAAGGTGAGCAGGGCTTTCATCAGTGAATGGGTGAATGGGTGGTTGGTGATTCAAAGGTGGCCGCCTAGCCGGGCGGCGGAAAATTCCCGTTGCCGAAGCGTCGTTTGGGATGGATGAAGCGTCGGGCCGGCCGGCTAAGCGGACCATGTTTTCGCCAAAGGACTCCTCCTAGCCTCCGTAGCCTCGCCCCGGGGCCCTGTAGCGCTGTCCTCCGTGCCGGTAGGCCCGTCAACAGCTCCGGTAAGCACAGCAACAGTTCCAGTAGACCCAGCAGTTGTCCCAGTAAGCCCGTCCACAGCTCCAGTAAGGTCAGAAACAGTTCTGGCAGACTCAGCAACAGCAATTTTTAGGGCTACTGTTGCACTTTGCGGCGTTTTTGGGCATAAGAGCAACGCGGCCTTAGTCGGGGGCCACCGAGGTATCGCCGGGGGCCTTCTTATTAATTGAGATGAACAGGCCCATGAACAGCATGCGCGGGGCCCCAGGGGTTTGGGCCACGCGGCCGTACTGGCCGTCGGCGGCGGGGGCGTCGGCGTAGCGGTAGCCGAAGATCTGGGGCTGGCCCAACACGTTTGACAGGGCCACATGGAGAATGGTGAACTGCCCGGCGATATGGGTGAGGTAGCTCAGGTTCAGACTCAAGTCCTGGTAAGCGGGGGTGCGGCCTTGGTTGTAGCCAAGTTGGTTGGGGTCTTGGTAGCTGCGGGGCCCGGTGTAGGCGTAGGTGCCGCCGAACTGGGTGTGGATTTTCGCCACCCAATACTTGGCCACTACGCTCAAGCTGTGCCGGGCGGCGAAGGTGGGCACGTTGGCCACCGGATCGGCGCGGAACCGGCGCGCGGTGCTGAGGTAGCCGTAGCTCACCCAGTAGTCGAGGCGTGGCACGGTGCTGCGGTCGCGCCAGAATACGTCGAGGCCTTGGGCGTAGCCGCTGCCGGCGTTCTGGTAGGCGCTGGCGCGGTACGGGTTGGCCACGTCGTAAGTGGTTAAGCCCGCGTAGTTTTTCCGGTAGAGTTCGGCGCGCAGCGTGCGGGTGCCCACCACGCGCTGGTACGTGAGTAGCAGGTGCTGGGCCCGCTCAAAACCCAGGGGCGCGCCGAAGCGCAGCAGGTCGTTGGTGGGCGTTTGATAAAAGTGGCCCCAGGCGGCCGAGAGCTGGCTGTGGCCGCCGGTTTGGTAAGCCAAGGCGGCGCGGGGGGCCAAATTGGCGCGGCCCAGCAGACCCGAGTATTCGCTCCGCAAGCCCACGCGGCCGACCAGGCGGCGGCTCAGCACTACCTCGCTTTCAGTAAAAGCGGCGGCGCGGCGCTCGTCGAAGCCCAGGCGGCGCACGTCGGCCCCGGGGCTGGCCTGGTAGGTCTGGCGGTACTGCTGGGCCAACAGCTCGGTACCCAGCTTGAGATTAAACCAAGTGGCGGCCGAGTCGTTGGTGAGCACGAGGCGGGCCACGGCCGACTGCTCCACATCGCGCACCGCTTGCACATCGGGGCGCACCGCGTTGTAGTCGTGGCTCAGGGCCAAGCCGGTGTTCAGGCCCCAGCCAGCCCGCAACGGGGCCCGAAAAGTGGTGTTCAGGTAGAGGTTGTCGTTGGCTAGGCCCACGGGCCGGCCGTCGGCGTATTCGGGGTTGGCGTCGGCCTGGCGCAGGGCCAGGCGCTGACGGCCCACGGTACCGTACACCTTCAGCATGCCCCACTGCCCGGTGCGGTGGCGCAGACTGAGCGAGCCGCCCGCGCTCTGGGGGGCCCGCTCCCAGCCGAACTGCTGCGGCACGAGGCGGAAGTAGGGCGTCAGATTGACGTAATTGGCGTCGAGGGACAACGAGGTACGCGCCCACCGCTGCGTGCGCGAAACCGAGCCGCCCACCGACATCAGCGAGAGGCCGGTTTCGGTTTGAGGAGCCAGGTCGGCGGTTTGCAAGTTCACCACGGCGCTCAGGGCTTGCCCGTACTCGGCCGAATAGCCCCCGGTGCTGAACACTGTGCCCTTGAAAAGCATCGGCGAAAACCGCCCCCGCGCCGGCACCGTGCCCGGCACCGCGCCGCCGTAGGGGCTTTGCACGGGCAGGCCATCGAGGTAGGTTTTGGTTTCGGAGGCTGCCCCGCCGCGCACGAATAATTGGCCGCTTTCGGGGTTGCGGGTGGTGCCGGGCAGCGCGTTCAGGGCCCCCGTCACGTCGCCCAGGGCCCCGGCCGTAGTCACGATATCGAGCGGCGTGAGGGCGGCCGAGCGCTTGGCGTCGCTGGCCTCGAAGGCCCCGGCTGTTACTACCACGTCGCCAAGGGCAGCGCGACTGGCTTTCAGGCGGATGTTGGGCAAAACGATGGGGCCCGCGCCCAGCGCTACGGGTACCTCCTGGGGCTCGTAGCCGATAAAGGTGACCACCAGCGGCAGGGCCCCGGCGGCGTGCCCGGTATCGAAATGAAACCGGCCCAACGAGTCGGTACTGGCCCCGTCGAAAGTGGTTTTCAGGAATACGTTCACGCCGGGCAGGGGCCGGCCGTCGGCGTCGCGCACGGTGCCGGAGAAACGAGTTGGCGCGGCGAGTTGATGAGCGACCGGTTGAGCGGTAGCGCGCAGCATCAGGAAGAACAGTGGAAGTAGCAAGCGTTTCATGGAGTCGGGGCAGGGGCGGTTTGGTGGCCCAAAGGTGTCCGGGCGCTCCGCGCCCTGAAAATGCTTGCGACCGAAGCGGCGAATGCGTCGGATGAAGCGTCGATGGGCTCGGCCAACCCGCACGGTGCAGGTACCTAGCGCGGTTGATATTTCGCCTTCCTGAACGCCTATGTCTACTTCAATGCCTGCTGATCTTGCCTCCGACTATCCGCACCCATTCCATCACCTGCCTGATTCGCATATGCTACTGGCCCCCAACGGCACTGTGCGCGACCGCTCCGACCTGTACCTGGCCGCCGCCATGCAGCCGCGGGAAACTGCCGTGGACCGTTACATTTTCGACGCTTATCCTTCGCCCCCGAAAGCCAGCGTACGCTCCACGGGTCGCACGAGCGGGTGCGCTAAACCTTGCAGCCCGACAACGTGCCACTGCTGCGCTATGATCTGGAACGGCCCGCCGCGCAAGGCGGTGTGAAGGAGCGCTACTGGCAGGCAACCCATTTCCTATTTTAGCCCCCGACCGCATCTTGCTGCACATCTTGCAGCGCGCCACCGACGTAGACCGACGTACCCTCGCCGCGGCCTAGGCCGCCGACACCCAGTAGGCCCTGAAGGAAGCCACCAATCGCACCCGCTTCATCCTCGAAAGCGTGCCCTATTGGTGTGGACCGCTCCCCCCACGGGCGTTACCGACTCGTTCAACGCGCGCTGGCTGGCTTACACCGACCGGGCCCCGGTCGAAACCGTGGGCAGCGGCTAGGCCCAGGACCTGCACCCCAACGACCTGCCCCGCACCGAAGCGCTGTAGCAGCAGGCCTTGGCCGTCGGCACCACCTACCAGACCCAAGTACCGCCTGCGCCGCCACGACGGCCAGTACCGCTGGTTCCAGGCCACGGGCGTGCCCCGCCTCGGCCCCAGCGGCGAGGTGCAGATGTGGGTGGGCGCCAACGCCGACATCCACCAGCAAAAGCTGCTGGTGGCCGGGTTGCTTGGAGCCAACGAAACCCAAGCCACCCTGGCCGACCAGGCCTACGCCACTACCAAACAGGTGCGCCAGCAGCGCAAAACGTTGTTTCAGGTGTTCATGGAGGTTCCAGTGGCCACTTCGGTAGTGCGTAGCACCGACCATCGTTACGAGTTTGCCAACCGCACATTTCTCACCAGTGCCGGCCAACCCAACTTGTTGGGCCACACCGTGGCCGCAGTCTTTCCCGAATTCATGGCACAAAGCTCCATCCTTACCCCGGTCAAAGTGCTTCGCACGGGCCAGCTGTATTCGGCCCGCCAAGTGCTTGTGCAATTGGGTACCACCGCTGCTCCCCCCCCACGAAGGATACGTGAACTACACCTACCAGCCACTTTTTGAGGGCGGACGCGTGGCCAGCGTCACGTCGTTTTCCTACGACGTAACCGAGTTAGTGGCCACCTGCCAAACGTTGGAAAAGCTACGCAACGGGACCATTTAACCTTAAGCTTGTGCATAGCCTTGCCCCGGCAGACCTCAGCCCTCGGGGCCCTGGCGGCCCCTCAGCGGCCCTTGCCCTACCTTGCTTTTCCCACTATTCCTGCGAAGCCAAGCAACCCAACGTCTTTGCATTTTACCTTGAGCTGCACCGGACTACCGAGCTTTGAGAAACCCCTCCATAAACGATTTTTCTCGCTGTTTCGACCCGCTGTTTGCTAAGCGCCGCGTGCTAATTTCACCCCCCGCCCCTGCCCCGATCTCTGCCTCATAAAATTGACCACCCTGGATTTTCAACAAGCCAGAATTAAGCAGGTACTGTTCAAATCGCGGCTGCGCTCGGTACTCCACTGGGTGCGCGAAGCCGACGAAGCCTTGTTTTCTCGCTTGCTCAACCCCCTAGGGCAATGGCTCGACGCGGTGGTAGAGCCCAAGTACGTGGCTCACCCCGAGGTGCGCGAAATTGAACGGGTGCTGCTGCAAATGCTGAGCACCGACCGCGACTTGACGACCCTGTACCAACGCGGCCAAATTAAAGAGTCCCGCGCTGGCCTCGAACGCGTGAACACCTAAGCCGACCAAATCGGCGCCTTATTCGGGCAGCTCGAGCAACGCGCCGAACCAGGCCGTCTAACACCCCACAAACACCGCCCGATGCGAAAAAGCCCGGGTTTGGCCGCCCTTGAGCGAAGCCACAATGCCGGCATTAGGCGCCGAGTGGCGCCTTCATGGGCAAGAAAAAGATCAGGCCATGGCTTCTGTTCGTATTTATCTGCTTCTGGCCGACGGCCCTAGTAATTGAAAAGTGCGACCGCGTTGCGGGTGGTAGCAGCGGCCACATCTTCAGACGTTTGGCCTAGTAGGGCGGCCACGCGGTGCAATACCAGGGGCAAGTAGGCGGGCTCGTTGCGCTTGCCGCGGTAGGGTACGGGGGCCAGGTAGGGGCAATCGGTTTCGAGCAGCAAATGTTCCAGCCCGAGGCCGGGCAGGGCTTGGTCGGCCCCGCCGTTTTTGAACGTCGCCACCCCGCCGATGCCCAGTTTGAAACCCAGCCGAAGCACTGTTTCCACTTCTTCTTTCGAGCCCGAGAAGCAGTGAAACACCCCGCGCAGCGTGCCGTCCTGGGCGGCTTCTACCAGGGCCACGGTTTCGGCGAAGGCTTCGCGGGTGTGCAGCACGATGGGCAAGTTGTGCTTTTTGGCGAGTTCGAGCTGGATTTTCAGGGCCTCTTGCTGCTCGGCGAGTAAGGTTTTGTCCCAGTGCAAATCGAGCCCGGCCTCGCCCACGGCGGCGAAGGGGCGGCGCCCCAGCCAGGACTCCACTTCGTAAAGCTGCCGTTCGAAGTCCCGCCCGACGGAGCACGGGTGCAAGCCCATCATGGCGAAGCAGGTTTCCGGGGCCTGGGCCTCCAGTTCCAGCATGGCGTCGATGGTGGAATGGTCCACGTTGGGCATGACGATGGTAGCCACGCCCGCGTCTTGGGCGCGGCGCAAGGCATCGAGGCGGTCGGGCCGGAACTGCTCGGAGTAGAGGTGGGCGTGCGAATCGGTAAGGTGCATAGCGCACAAAGGTCGGGGCCCGCGCCTTCATTCGAAAGCCGCCCTAAATTATGCCGCCGCACCCGGTACAAGGCCTTCCCAAATCAACCTCAATGTCCACCATTCGACCTGTGGCAACGCTACTCGCCGCGGCGGCTTTGCTACTGCCGGCCACGGCCCAGCCGCTCCGCCGCCCGGCCGCGCCCAGGGCCCTCGCCCCGCAAAGTCGACCCTACCAGCGCTCCGGAAAATTTGTGCGCCACCACGGACGCCTCCATGTATTCGACACCCTGTTGGTTGACCAGCACGGGGGGAAGATAGTACTGCGGGGCCTAAGCCTCGGCTGGTACAGCCTGTGGCCCCGCTTCTACAACCCCGAGGCCGTGCAGTGGATGAAGCAAGATTTCAGCTGCAACGTGGTTCGGGCAGCGATGGGAATCGAGGTTGGCGGGCGGAGCTATAAATAAGGACCCGGCGTTCTCGAAGGCGAAAATAAAAGCCGTAGTCGAGGGCACGGTTAAGGCCGACATGTACGTGGTTATCGGCTGGCACAGCCACAACATCAACCTCGACGAAGCCAAAGAATTCTTCCAGGAGATGTCCCAAACGTATGGCAAGTACCCCAATATCATCTACGAAGCGTTCAACAAGCCGGACTACGAAAGCTGGGACGAGGTGAAGGCGCATTCTGAGGAAGTCATCAAAGTAATCCGGGCCAACGACCCCAACAACGTTATCCTGGTCGGCTGCCCCCACTGGGACCAGGATATTCGGCGGCCCGCCGCGAACCCAATCAAAGGCTATAAAAACTTGATGCACACGGTCCATTTTTACGCCGTCACGCACGGCAAATGGCTGCGCGACCGCACCGACGAGGCCATGAAGAACGGGTTACTGGTTTTCATCTCCAAATCGGCGGGCATGGGAGCTTCCGGCGACGGCCCCCTCAACTACGAAGCCTGGCAGGCGTACATCGACTGGATGGAGGCCCACGGCCTGAGCTAGAATACTTGGTCCGTTTCGGACAAGGACGAGACGTGCTCCATTCTTAAAAAATCGGCCAGCTCGACGGGACCATGGAAAGACGAAGACTTGAAAGCATCGGGCCTGAAAGTCAGGAATTATTTGCGCCGCTACAACACGAAGAAATAAGGCGACGAACCAGGATAGGCGGCGTATCCAGCCCGGTTCATTGCGGCGCGTCGGGCCGGGCGCAAGGCGCTCGGCTCCCCGGGGCCGGCGGCCGGCTTATTCATACCGCCGCCCTTTCCACACCACGGCTCCGCCCACCAGCTGGAAATAGGCGATGCTCAGCGTCATGGCCAGCGTGTAAAATTCAAACAGAGGCAGCAGCCACGGCCGCAGCCGCAGCCCGGCGCGACGAAAACACACGGCCACCAAGGCTCCTTGCACCACCACTTTACCGCCCCACACGGCCAGCGCCAGGGTCGGGCCGCCCGCCCAGCCTAGGGCCCCCAGCGCCGGCCAGAAGCTGCTAAACGCCAGCAACTCCAGGCGTAGGCGCAGCGGCAGGGCCTGCGCCCCGCGCAACCAGCGGCGGCGTTGCGCAAGTAGGGCTGCCCAGCTGGGCATGGGCAGCGAATCGGCCCGGGCCGCGGAGCTGAACACGTGGCGGAAGCCGTAGCCACGGGCCAGCACGGCCCGGAACAAGGCATAGTCTTCGGTGACGGAAAACGGCAAGGCCTCGTAGCCGCCGGTGGCTTCGTAAGCGGCGCGGACCACGAGCATGTTGTTGCCCATGGCCGTCACGGGCCGGCCGGCGTCGCTCACCACCTGCACCATGCCCAGCGATAGCAGCCAGTCAAGGTTCTGGAGGTGGTCGAACACCCGCGGGCCGCGCACGGCCGTGATGCCCGTGACCGTGCCCACATCAGGCGCAGCGTGGGCCAGCAGGGCGGCCACCCAACTGGGCGGCAGGGAGATGTCGGCATCAGTGATAAAGAAGAAACCGGTGGTGGCGCGCCGGGCCAAGTGGGCCAGCACGTTGGCCTTACCGCGCGCCGTGCCCAGGGCCCCGACGATGGGCACCACGGTAAACTGTCCTTCGAACCCCTGCATAGCCGCGGCGGCGGCGGCGGCGGTACCGTCGGTGCTGCCGTCATCGCCGACAAACACTTCCAGCAGCTCGGCCGGATACTGGAGCTGCCGCAGGCTGGCCAAGCATCGCGGCAGGGCCACGGCTTCGTTTCGGGCCGCGATGAGGATACTCACGCGGGGCAACGGGGCGGGCAGCGCCGCTGCGGCGGGGGCCCCGTACCGCACGGCCAGAGCCACGGCGGCCACGGCCAGCGCGAATAGCCACAGCAGGCAATACGACAGCAGAAAAGTTGTCATAATCTGCGGTTCATAGGGGCAAAAACTCGAACCCGCGCGCGGCGAAGTGGGCCAGCACCCGCGGTAGCACGAAGCGCAGCCGTACGCTGGCCTTGCGACTATCATGAAACACGAGGACATCACCGGCGCGGGCGGTGGCCAGCGTCAGATGCAGGCACTCGGCGGGGGCTAGATCGGGGTCGTAGTCGCGCGTCAGCACTGACCACATCACCACTCGAAAATCAGGTCGTAGCACCCGCAGCAGCGGCCAGGTGAGGCGGCCGTAGGGCGGACGAAACAAGGGAAGTGAGGCGTAGGGCCTGGGCGGGTCGATATCGTCTAGCAGCTGCTGGCAACGGGCCACGTCGGCCAGGTACGCCGCACGGCTGGTAGCCCAGGCGCTGCGATGGTGATGAGTATGGTTGGCTAGGCGGTGGCCGACGGCCAGGACGGCGCGGGCAATGTCGGGGTGGCGGGCCAGGTTGTCGCCCACGCAGAAAAACGTGGCCCGCGCCCCGTACCGCGCCAGCTGCGCCAACACCCAGGGCGTTTCTTCGGGGATGGGGCCGTCGTCGAAGGTGAGGTAGAGGCACGGGCGGCCGTCGGGGCCTGCGGCAGGGGCGCGCCACTCGGCCCCTGGCAGCAGGCGGTGCAGCAGCCGAGGCGGCCGGGTAAGCAGAGCCGCGGCCAGACCGCCCATCAGCGAACACCGCGCATGTACGGCACGCCAGCGCTGGGCAGGGGCCCCAGAACCTGGGCCAAAGCCTTTAAAAAGGCTTTCGCCGTGTCGGGCCGCCCGCCGGCGGGGCCCCGACCGAGCTGGCGGTACGCTTCACCCCGCCACTCGCCCAGCACGGTGGGAGTGCCGAGCTCGTCGGAGCTGCGGCCCAGGGTGGCTTCGAGCAAGATGTAGCGGGGGCGCGGCGCGTCAGCGGCTTCGGGCACGTCAGGGCCGTTTCTGGAACCCTCGTCAACCCCGGCTTCGGTTTCATAAACCAAAGCCGCAAAGTGAGCTTCGGTGTTGGCCTGGGGGGCGGGCAGGTGCAGCAGGGCGGTGGCGCGGCCGGCCACCTCGTGCCAGCTCAGGCGCAGGCCGAGGGGCGCCACGTGCTCGGCCTGGGGTAGGCCTTCGGCGGCCTTGTCCCACATGTAGTGCAGCAGCTCACGGGCCAGGGCGGGGTCGGCCAGCTCGCGGCGCACGGCGCCGGGGCGGCGGCCCGCCAGCTGGGGCACGAGCACATGGGCAAAAGCGTAAGGGTGCGGACGGGCCATAAGGATGCGGAAGTGCAAAAGTAGGGCCCCCGCGCAAAACCGCCGCCCGGACTCAACCTGCCACCGCGGCCTGCACGGCGGCCCACAGCACCTCGGCGCTGCGGGCCCAGGAAAAGCGCGCTTGGTTGGCCAGGCCCTGGGCGGCGAGGCGGGTGCGCAGGGCATCGTCGGTCCACAAGCGGGCCAGGGCGGCGGCAATGGCCTGGGCATCGGCGGGGTCAACTAGCAGGGCCCCACCCGGACCGGCCACTTCGGGCAAGGCGCTCACGCTGGAAGTCAGCACCGGGCAGCCGCTGGCCTGGGCCTCCACCACGGGCAACCCAAATCCTTCGAAATAAGGTACATACACCATGGCGCGGGCCGCCGCGTAAAGGCCAGTGAGGTCGTTATCGGCCACGCGACCCGTAAACTGCACGGCCCCGGCGTGGCGCATCTGCCCGTAAGCAGCAAAAATAGGCCCGGCTTGCCAGGCCCGGCGCCCCACCACCAACAATTGGGCACCGGCCGCCGCGGCCCCGCCGGCTTCCTTGAATAAATCGAACGCCCGCAACAGGGTACCCAGGTTTTTGCGCGGCTGCAAGGCTCCCACGAACAAAAAGTATGGTCGGCCCCCGCTAAACTTCTCGCGCACCGCTTGCTGCCGCGCCGCATCCAGGGCCCCAAATATCGCCGCCGGAGCGTTGTAGGCCACGCCGATGCGCCGCGGATCAAGGCCATAAGTGGCCACCAAGTCGGCCTTGGTGGTTTCCGACACGGCCACCAGCTGACGCGAGGCGCGCGCGAACCGGGGCATGAAAAACAAGTAATACGCCCGGATGAGCCGCCCCATGGTATCGGCCCGGTGTTCGAATACCAAGTCGTGGAACACCGTGACGCGCGGCACCCGCGTGGCCAGCGTCGTGAAGCCGTCGAGGCTCAGGAAAGCCGCCGGCCGGTGCCGCGCCAGCCACAAGGCCACTGCCCCTTCAAACCAGGCCACAAACAGCACCGGATGCCGCGCCGGGGGCCCTAGCACGTGGGCCACCACGTTAGCTCCCAGTAGGTAGCGCCGGTCGTAGGGCCGGTCGAAGAGGAAGTGAAACGTTACCTCTGGGTGCTGGGCCACCAGGCAGCGCAGCGTTTCGAGGGTGAAGCGCCCAATGCCCTCCAGCTGGTCGCCGGGCAGCAAAAACCGGGTGTTGACGGCGAGGTGCACGGGTGTGGGCGGCTAAGGTTTACGGAAGGCGAAGTTGGCCGATTCCAGGCCGTGCCGGGCCAAATAGGTATCAAGGTCGTCGCAAGGTTCCATCTGGCCGTCGGAGGCCGGGGCAAAACTCGCGTAGCCGAGCTGGCGGAGTAAAGCGGTGGCTTCGCGATGGGCGGTGTTGTGGCGGTCGGGGGCGAGGTATTCCATCACCACCAGCGGGCGCAGGCGGCGGAGGGTATCAGCGGCCCCGCGGATGACTTTCAGCTCGGCGCCTTCCACGTCGATCTTGATGACGGCGGGCTGCAGGCTGTCGCGCGCCACCACGTCGTCGAGCCGGGCGGCGGGTACTTCAATTTTCTCCGGCGGAAATTTGACAAACCACTTTTCGTGGCGGAACTGCTCGACATCCAGCGTGTTGTATTCGTTGTACAGCACCGGAAACTCAAAAAAACTGACCATTTCCTGGCAGTCCGACAGGGCCAGATGGTGGGCCGTGACGTGCGCCTGGGGGGCCACGTTGGCAGCCAGCACGGCGTAGGTGCTGCGCGAAGCCTCGAAGGCCACCACCCGGCCCGCCGGGCCCACCAACCGCGCGCCCAGCAGCGTGAAGTAGCCAAAGTGGCCGCCCACGTCCACAAACGTGTCGCCGGGCTTCAAGTACCGCATCAGCAGCCGGGCCAAACGCACTTCCGAGTCGTGCGTCTTCGCCCCGAGCAGGTACAGGTCGGTGCTGGCCGGCAGCAGCACCTGCATGGGCAGCCCAAAAAACGTGGTAATGACGGCCGGTCGGGCCCGCCGGGTGCGGGCGTACACCAGCTCGCGGAAGCTCAAGGCAAACAAGTACTTGC
>JANPOR010000579.1:0-5319 GCA_031428075.1 Hymenobacter sp.
CGAAAGCACCGCGGCCAGCACCGATATGGGCAACACAGAGAAGAAGGGCATGGAATACGACGCCGAGTTCCTGGCCAAAGCAGCCAGCGGCGGCATGCTGAAAGCGGCGAGGGGTAAGGCAGTGCTCAAGCGTGCCGTGACGCCGCAGGCCAAGTGGTTCGCGCAGAGAATGGTGTCGGACCGCGAAAAATCTAACGCCGAGCTGAAGGCCTTGGCTACGAAAAGAAACGTGGTCATTCCCACCACGATGGCCGACGAGCAGAGCAGCACCTACTGAGACGTGATGGAAAAGAAGGACGTGAAAATGGACCAGGATTACGTGGAGGGAATGATAAAGGACCACCAAGACGACGTAGAGGAACTCACCAGTGCTTCGGCCAAGGTATCCGACTCCAAAATCAAAGCATTTGCCACCAAGAACGTGCCGGTGCTGCGGATGCACCTCGCCATAGTGACCAAAATTCAACCCGCGGTGGATGTCTACAAGTAGGCAAGCTCAGTGCGGTGCACAGTAAAAGCGACCCCCTATACAAGCAGAAGGCCTCTTTTATGATGTAGTCGTAGCCTGCTGGCTTAGGCCGTGGCGTACCGACTAATTTTCAACTCTTCGGCTAAGAAACGGGCGGTGTGGCCCTTGCCCGACTTGGCCACTTGCTCGGGCGTGCCCTGGGCCACGATGTAGCCGCCGCCCGCCCCGCCCTCGGGGCCCACGTCGATGACGTGGTCGGCCACTTTTATCAAGTCTAGGTTGTGCTCGATGATGAGGACGGTGTTGCCCTTATCGGCGAGCTTCTGAAGCACGGCGGCCAAGTGGTTGATATCCTCGAAGTGCAGGCCGGTAGTGGGCTCATCGAGGATGTAGAAGGTCTTGCCAGTATCTTTTTTGCCCAGTTCGGTGGCCAGCTTCACGCGCTGGGCCTCGCCGCCCGAAAGCGTGGTCGCCTGCTGGCCCAGAGTCAGGTAGCCCAGGCCCACGTCGTTAAGCGTCTTAATTTTGCGCAGGATGCGGGGCTGGAACTCGAAGAAGTCCACCGCCTTCTCCACCGTCATATCGAGCACGTCGGTGATGGACTTGCCCTTGAAGCGTACTTCCAGCGTTTCACGGTTGTAGCGGCGGCCCTTGCAGGTTTCGCAGGGCACGTGCACGTCGGGCAGGAAGTTCATCTCGATGGTGCGGATGCCCGCGCCTTCGCAGGTTTCGCAACGCCCGCCCTTCACGTTGAACGAGAAACGCCCGGGGCCGTAGCCGCGGATTTTGGCCTCCGGCATCTCGGCAAACAGACCGCGAATCTCCGTCATCACGCCCGTGTAAGTCGCTGGATTTGAGCGCGGTGTGCGGCCGATGGGTGACTGGTCCACCTCAATCACTTTATCTAGCAAGTCCAGGCCCTCAATGGCAGCGTAGGCCAGCGGTTCACGCTTAGCGTTGAAAAAGTACTGGTTCAGAATCGGGTACAGCGTGTCGTGGATGAGCGTCGATTTGCCAGAGCCCGACACGCCCGTGACGGCCGTGAGCTTGCCCAACGGTACCTTCAGCGTCACGTTTTTGAGGTTGTTGCCCTTCGCACCTTTCAGCACCAGCTCGGTGCCCTCGCCTTTGCGCTTTTTCTTTTGTAGCTCGATGTGCTTCTGGCCGCTGAGGTACTGCGAGGTGAGGGAGCCGGAGCTCAGAATCTCCTGCGGCGTGCCCGCGGCCACGATGTGGCCCCCGTGAATGCCGGCCCCGGGGCCGATGTCCAGCACGTAGTCGGCGTGCAGGATCATGTCCTTGTCGTGCTCCACCACAATCACCGAGTTGCCGATGTCACGCAGGTGCTGCAAGGCTTTGATTAGGCGCTCGTTGTCGCGCTGGTGCAGGCCAATGCTCGGCTCGTCCATGATGTAGAGCACGCCCACGAGCTGGGTGCCAATCTGGGTGGCGAGGCGGATGCGCTGGCTTTCGCCGCCGCTCAGCGTGCGCACCGGGCGGTGCAGGTTCAAGTAATCCAGGCCCACTTCCAGCAGGAAGCCAATGCGCTTGCGGATTTCCTTCAGCAGCTCGCGGGCAATTACATTCTGGCGCATGGTCAGGCGATCTTCCAAGCCCTCAAACCACGCGGCCAGCTCCGTCAAATCCATTGTCGACAGCTCGCCGATGTGCTTGTCAGCCAGCTTGAAGTGGAGGCTTTCCTTCTTCAGTCGGTAGCCGTGACATTCGGGGCAAGGCTGGGCCTGGGCGTACTGCGCAATCCACTCCCGGATATTGTCCGACTCCGAGTCCATCTGCCGGCGCAGGAACGGGATGAGGCCCTCGAACGGCTCGGTGTACACGCTTTTGCGGTCGTCGGCCTCGTCCTCCGTGATGCCGTGTAGCAGGCGTTGCAATAGCTCGTCGGGCAGGTTGGCCAACGGCGTATTCAGCGTGGCCTTGTGCTTTTTGAGGATGAGCTGAAGCTGCTGAAAAATCCAGATGTCGCGGTATTCGCCTAGCGGCGCGATGCCGCCGCGGCTGATACTGAGCTTGCGGTCGGGCAGCACGGCATCCTCCGTAATTTCCTGCACCTCGCCTAGGCCGTTGCACGTCGGGCAAGCGCCGTAGGGCGAGTTGAAGCTGAACGTGTTGGGGGCCGGGTCGTCGTAGGCGATGCCGGTGGCGGGATCCATCAAAAATCGCGAGAAGAACTGCGGCTTGGCCTTCTCACCCTTGCCGTCGGGGTCCAGCACCAGCATGGTGCCCTTGCCGTGCGTCAGCGCGTTTTGCACCGAGCCGGAGAGGCGGAACCGGTCTTCCTCCTTGACCACTAACCGGTCGATGACAATTTCGATGTCGTGGATTTTGTAGCGGTCCACCTGCATCTTGGCCGTGATATCGACGATTTCGCCATCAACGCGCGCTTTGGTGAAGCCAAGCTTGGCAATCTTCTGAAAATCCTCGCGGTAATGGCCCTTGCGGCCCTTCACCACGGGGGCTAGCACCACCAGCTTTTTACCATCAAAATGCCGCAGGATATAGTTGATAATCTGGTCGTCGCTCTGCCGGATCATCTTCTCGCCGGTGGCGTAGCTGAAGGCTTCGGCGGTGCGGGCGTAGAGCAGGCGCAGAAAATCGTAAATCTCCGTGATAGTGCCCACCGTAGAGCGCGGGTTACGCGAGGTGGTTTTCTGCTCGATGCTGATGACCGGCGACAGGCCCTCAATCTTGTCCACGTCGGGCCGCTCCAGCCCGCCCATGAAGCTGCGGGCATAGGCCGAAAACGTCTCCATGTAGCGCCGCTGCCCCTCGGCGTAAATCGTGTCGAACGCCAAGCTGCTCTTGCCCGAGCCCGAAATACCGGTGAACACCACCAGCTGGTTACGCGGGATTTGCACCGACACGTTTTTGAGGTTGTGCTCGCGGGCCCCGTACACCTCGATGAACGGCACGTCGAACGCAACGGCCCCGGGCGCGGGTAAGTCGGTGGGCGGCAGCGTGTCCGGCGTTTGGTGCTGCACGGCGACGGCCAGGCCGGCGGGGCTGGGCTGACTGCCCAGGACCCCGGCGGTTTCGGTAGCGGTAGCTTCTAGTTTCTTTTTCAGCGCCGTAGCCGCTGCTTTGGGTGCTTGGGAAATAGAAGCAGTCGGTGATTTTTTGGCCATGCAGGAAAACAGCGGATAAGTCCGCAAAAGTATGGGAGACGCCGCTTGGCGGCCGGATCTGAGTGACTTGCAACTGGGCCCGATGGCCCCGGGGCGTTCGGAGCACAACCCCAAAGTGGGCGCATTTGTGCCCGGTGTTCTCATCTAAAATATTGCGTCGTTGGTTTGGACCTGTTAGGCGACGTTTTGGGTCGTAAACGGAACACCAATGTGTAACCTGGCATTTCCCTTGCACATGTTAAAGCCAGCCGGTTACGCCATTGGCAACCCGTTTCACCCGTTAAATTTTCTTTTTATGAAAACCTTCACAAAATTTGTTGGCGCGGCCCTGGTGGGCGCGTTTGCCTTGCTGGCCGCCCCGGCTGCCCGGGCCCAAGTGGGGGTCAGCGTCAACATCGGGGCCCCGGACTGGGGACCTCCCGTGCCCTACGGCGTGCAGTACTATTACATCCCTGAAATCGACGGCTACTACGATTTGTACTCGCAGCAGTACATCGTGTTGCAGGACGGCTACTGGGTGCCGCTGCTGCAGCTCCACGGCTACGACCCCTACCTATTCCATCCAGTTGTGATCAATTACCGGGGCCGCGAGCCCTGGCAACTGTGCAGCTACTATCACTCACGCTACGCCTATCGGTCCTACCAACCCTACGGCCGGCCCCGGGATGGCTACTACACCGGGGGCTACGGCCGCCCCGTGTACGGACGCGGCTTCGACAACCGGTACTACGGCAACCGCGCCTACTACGGTGGTCGGGACCGCGATGACTACGACCGCGACGACAACCGCGGCTACGGCAACCGAGACTACGATAACCGCGGCGACTGGCGCCGCGACAACCGCGGCTACAACAACGGCCAAAACCAAAACGGCGGCCAAAACCAACTCCCCAACCGCGGCGGTTTCGGCGACAACCGCGGCAACCAAACGCCAGGGCCCCAGCCGAGCCAGCCCGCGCCGCGCCGCAGCCCCGGCAGCTTTGAGCAGGGCCGCAGCGGCCAGGGCCCTCAAAGTGATGGGGATCGACGCGACGGTCGCGGCCGACGCTAGTTTCATCACTGAAGAGGAATTAAGCGCAGGGCCCCGGTTGCTCAGAATACCTACTTGGAATCAGCCCTCAAACCCCGCCGGTGGGCGGGATTTTTGCGTAATGGGGGCAACAACCGATACATCTGGCTTGCTAGCGCACAGAATTGGTTCGAATACCGGCCGACTTCAAAAAACGGCACTCTACTTGCCTAAGCTGCTGGAATCGTATTCTTTTTCTAATTTATTATGAACTCTCATTTCCCTTTGCTGGCATTTGCCCTCAGCGCGGGACTTGCCTTTGCCACCCCCGCCCAGGCCCAGGTTAATGTCAACATCAACACCGCCCCGCCGGCCTGGGGGCCCGCCGTTCCGGCCGGCACACAGTACTATTACATCCCCGAAATCGACGGTTATTACGCCCTCTACTCCCGCCAGTACATCGTATTCCGCAACGGCCAGTGGATTCCAGTGGCCGTTCTGAGCGGCTACGACCCCCGCGCCTTCCACCCGGTGGTGCTCGACTACCGAGGCCGCCAGCCGTGGGCATACGTGCGCAACCACCGCAACCGGTACCGCCCCATGGTGGTTGGGCCGGGCCACGGCGGTAACCCCCATGGCCTACCGCCCGGCCAGGCCAAAAAACTCTACCGCGACGGCTACCGCGAAGGACGGCA
>JANPOR010000580.1:0-2004 GCA_031428075.1 Hymenobacter sp.
ATCCACGCCACGGCTTGGTCCAAGGCGTGTTCCAGGGCGTGGCGGGTACGGGCCATGGCGGTGCGCAAGGCGGATTCGAGTTTACTCCAGGCTTGCTCGATGGGCGCAAAGTCGGGCGAATAGGGCGGCAAAAACAGCAGGCGGGCCCCGCGGGCTTCGACCAGGGCGGCCATGCCCGCGACGTGGTGCACGGGCAGGTTGTCAAGCACGACCACGTCGCCGGGCACGGGCGTGGGGCCGAGCACCTGCGCAAGGTACACGGCGAAGCTGGCCGCGTTCAAGGCCCCGTCCAGGCTCATGACTGCTTCCAAGCCGTTGATGGGCAGGGCCCCGATGAGTGTGACGGGCGTGCCCAGGCGCAGGGGCACGCCCTGGCCCACGCGCTGCCCGCCCGGGGCCCGGCCGTAGCGGCGGGCAAAGGCCAGGCGCAGGCCGGTTTCGTCCACGAACTTGAACCGGCGCGGGTCTTCGTGCCGGGCCACGGCCTCCACGAAGGCCCCGCGCAGGGCTACGACGCGGGGCGCGTCGCGCTCGGCGGCGTAGCGGGCTTTTTTTTGCGCCGCAAATCGTGTTCGGCCAGCACCCGCCAGACCGTGCTCAGGCACACGCGCTGCCCGCGCTCGACCTGCAGGGCTTCGCGCAGTTCGGCCAGTGTGATATCGGGCTGCTGGCCCACCCAAACCACGAGTTGCGCCTGCGCGGCCGCGTCCAGGCACCGGGCCGGGCCGCCGTTCCACGGCTTGGCCGCCACCGTGCCGCTGGTGCGCTGGCGCCGCAAGCGCTTGGCCACAAACGACAAGCTCACCCCAAACTGCGCCGCCACGGCGTGCTGCCTCTGCCCCGGCCGCTGGCAGGCCGCCGCCACTTTCTCCCGTAAATCGTCCGAATACGCTTTCATCAACCTGCTTACGTAATCGAGGCAAAAGTGTAAACTATCTGCAAAACTGCTCTAGCTACCTACTCGTGAAAAGGTGCTAACGTGCCGTAAGAACACTGAAAAACAATAGTATTACACATTCCTTGAGGCAACCGAAAGGGAGTAGCGAGAACGGATATGATATACTCCTCGCTATTCCACCGGCCAATGCCTGGTTTGACAAGGCTTTAAACCGCAAATCCAAGCAGTTGCGCGTCCAACTCGGCGGTTTTCCCCTGTTTGTTCAACAATACCCCATGTACGACGCTGGCCGCGAGCGTATTCTGCACCTGCACGCGCTGGGTGTCCCACTGGCCACCATCGTGGACGTGCGCCTCAAGTACGGCAAGTGCCTCTCGCTGAAGAACTATTTGACCAAGCTTCAGCGCCAGCCGAGCCGGAACGCGTCAGCCTGAACGGCCGAGTCGGGGGTTTCCCCCTATTTGATTAATAACACCCTATATTGCAAATTAAATAGCCTCTATCACCAGACAGTTGGCATCTTGTATTAGTTTAATTATATTTAATTCATTTATTTACATAACCCTTTCGCATGGAATGTTTTTTCGCTACTAACCGCCCACCAACCCACCGGCCCGCTCGCGCCTGGCTGGGCAGCCTGCTGGCAATGATCCTGCTGGTGGGCCCGCTGCACCGGGCCCAGGCGCAGACCTTTCCCCGCACCGAGTCGTTTCAGAACAGCACGACGGGCGGCTTCGTCCTGGGGGGCACCCCCAACAGCGCCACGCTGACGGCGGCCACCGGCGGGCCCGACGCCAACGGCAGCGGCTACCTGCGCCTGACCACGAGCGACTTTAACCAGTCGGGCTACGCCATTGACCAAAGCTCTTTCCCGGCCCCGAATGGCTTCAGCATCTCGTTCGAGTTCTTTTCCTACGGTGGCAACGGGGCCGATGGTTTTTCGATGTTCCTGGTGGACGCCGACAAGGTATCGGCGGCGGCGTTCAAGGCGGGGGCCTCGGGCGGCTCGCTGGGCTACGCCCAGAAAACCAGTTCCCCCGTCAGCAACGGGGTGCCGTTCGGCTACATTGGCATCGGCATCGACGAGTTCGGCAACTACTCCAATC
>JANPOR010000581.1:0-5484 GCA_031428075.1 Hymenobacter sp.
ACGCCGCTTGGCCCGGGCCGGGTACCACACCTGGTCACCCGCACATCGTAGGGAATGGACCTGCGCAACCAGGCTGCCGTGGCGGACTTTTTTGCCGAGCAGCAGCCAGAGTACGTGTTGCTGGCCGCCGTCAAAGTGGGCGCTATCGGGGCCAACAATACGTACCGAGCCGATTTTCTGGCCGACAACCTGCTGATTCAGAGCAACGTCATTGGGCAAAGCCACTAATATAGCGTTAAGAAGCTGCTGTTTCTGGGTTCCTCCTGCATTTACCCCAAGCCGGCCCCGCAACCCATTTCGGAGGACGCGCTGCTGACAAGTCTGCTGGAACCGACCAACGAGCCGTACGTTATCGCTAAGATTGCGGGCCTGAAGCTCTGCGAAGCCTGCCGGGCCCAATACGGTCGCCACTTCATCAGCGTCATGCCCGCCAACCTCTACAGTCCCGGCGACAATTACGACCTATGCAATTCGCACACGCTGCCGGCCTTGCTGCGCAAGTTCCACGAAGCCCGGACGCGGGGCCTGCCCGAAGTAGAAATATGGGGCAGCGGCACGCCCCGCCGCGAGTTCCTCCACGTCGACGACCTGGCCGACGCCTGCCTGCATTTGCTGCTGCACTACGACGGCGGCTAGCCAGTGAACACCGGTAGCGGCCGCGATATTTCCATTCGCGGGCTGGCCGAAGTTGGTGCAGGACATCACCGGCTACAGCGGAACGCTGCGCTCCGACGAATCCAAACCAGACGGGATCCCGCGCAAGCTGCTCGATGTGAGCCGGCTGCGCGAATTGGGCTGGGGTACTGCACCGGCTTGCGCGAGGGCATAAAGGCCGTCTACCAAGGCGCTTTCATGGACGTGTAAGCCAGCCAGATGCCCAGCACACTTGCCAGCAAAATTTTGCCTCGTCTTGTTTTATTTGAGAAAACGCAGCGCCCTGGACTGTCAAGGATCTTCGGTTCTTGCACGCCGTCCGCCCCACCGAAATTACAATGCTGCAGGCACTGGTAGGGCGCAAAAAATGGCGCTGTGATTTCCTGCTCCACGGCGCAGCACCCTTGGCAGCTTACTCAACAGTGTCGTCGACTGTCGACATGGCCCCCGATTTTGATTTTTGCGGCCGAAAACCGTTTTGGGATGCCGGCTACGCCGGAAGGCTGCCCCGCGGACTCGTTGGCAAAGGGGTATTCCAGTCGGTGTCAAAATAGACGCATCGAGTCCAACCCGCGGCGTAGTTCACCAGACCAACAGCTTCGTCCGGGTTAACCAGGATTGACATAGCTAACTCATGGTCGAGCCGACCACATGACCTGCCGCGACCCGTCTGCGATCTTGAAGCCGTTGCCGGCGAGGGCCCCTTGACTGCCTCGCTGGTAACAGACACAACCGGCGTCAAGCCAAGAGCCGGCTGAACCGTTAAGGTCAAAGTCGTTGCACCCACAATAGGCTTGGTGCCACCCCTTATTTCGAGCCTGCATACCGCCTACTGTGCCCACTTCCTCCTTTGTTTAGCTCGGCATGAGCATTGAAAATGTCGAATCCCAATAATACATGTTGTTTCAAATGATTCGCGTTGTTATTCTTTTTTCCTTAATCTTTTGTATTACTGAAATATTCATTTACCTTAGTATTAATACCTTGGTTTTGATTCCTTGAGTATTAATTCCTTGAGTATTGATGAGATTATCTGTACCACTACGCCTATTAATTTTGAAGGCGCTACTGTTCGGCTTGGGCAGTTGCGTCACGCAGCGGACGTTACCCTATCTGCAAGGCGGTGGTTATTCGACGCGGCAGGCCATAGCCGTTGAGAATGTTCGCCCTGCTTACCGCTTACAGGCAGGGGATGTGCTGAGCATTCGCGTGCAAAGCGTACAGCCCGCCCTGAGCGACATTTTCAACGTAACGGGTCCCCAAACCATCACCGCCGGCGACCCCAGCGCGCTCTACCTAACGGGCTACCCCGTGGATGAAAATGGCACCATCAACCTGCCCACTGTCGGCCGTCTGAAAGTGCAAGGCCTCAGCCTGGACCAGACCCAAGTCTTGATGCAGCAGAAGGTGGGCGCCTACGTGCGCGACGCCAACGTACTGGTTAAGTTGCTGAGCTTCAAAATAACTGTGCTGGGCGAGGTACGTCAGCCGGGCCGCTACTTCATATACAACCCACAGGCCACCGTGCTAGAAGGGCTGGGGCTGGCGGGTGACTTAACCGAGTTCGGCAATCGGGAAAATGTGAAGCTCGTTCGCCAAACCGTTAAGGGCTCAGAAGTTATACTATTGAACCTGACCGACCCCAACTTATTAAAATCCTACTACTACTACCTGTTGCCCAACGATGCTCTATACGTGGAACCACTAAAGGCGCGCGCCGTCCGTGGGAATGTCAACAACCTGGGCATCGTCTTTGCCGGCATTTCTGCCATCGTGCTGCTATTCAGCGTTGTTCGCAAGTAACCAGACTGGTTCTCTCCCCCCCCCCCTTTTTTCTAGGTCTTTTCCTCAGTTCCTCAGTATGGAAGCACGCCCTGCAGCCGTTGCGGCCGAATTAGATCTAAATGAGCTTTTTTTTAAATTTCGCCAGCGCTGGCCCCTATTTATAGGAGGGCTGCTGCTGGCGACGGCATTGGCGTGGGCTTACCTTGAGGTGAAGGCCCCCGTGTACGACTTCCGGGCTTCAATGCTCATCGGCGACCAATCGACGGGTTCGAAACAAACCCAAGATTTGCTACAAATGCTTGACAGCAAGCCCAGGGGCCTCAAGCTAGAAGACGAGGTGGGACTGCTCACCTCGACGGATATGCTACGGCGGACACTGGCCCAACTGCCGTTTGCGGTGAGCTATTACGCCGAGCCCAGTTCCTGGCTGAACTCGCTGCGGCCGGTGCTGGTGCGCGAGCGGGCAGCGGGCGACGTGCCGTTCTGGGTGACGGTTGTGCCCGGCCGGCCCCAGCTCACGGGCGTGCCCGTCTACGTGGGGACGCTGCCAGACGGAAAGTTTCGGGTGCAGGCGAACGCTAAGCGCGGCGAATTGCGCCAGCTAGCAACCGGCGAGTTGGTGCGCGAGGAGTTGGGCGTGGAGATTGACCAGTCCGTTGCGGCCGGGGACACGTTGCGCAGCCCGCTCCTTACTCTGGTGCTTCGGGCCGAGCCCGCCCAACTGGGCAACGGAAGCGGTCGGTATTTCTTCAAAATCAACGACGTGAACAGTTTGGTAAGCGAGTACCAGCTCCGCTTGAAAGTGCGGCCTACTGACCATGAGTCGCGCATTTTGGAGCTGACCACCCAGGGCACGGTGCCGATTAAGGAAACACAGTTTTTGAACACGCTCATGAGCACTTACGTGCTAGAAGACCTGAACCAGAAGAACCGGGTTGGCAGCAAGACGATAGCGTTCCTCGACAACGAAATCAACAAGCTGGCCGTGTCGAAGTCGAAGGCCCAGCAGAGCTACAGCGCCTTCCGCAAGGCCAACAACGTGGTGGACGTCAACGCGCAATCGGGCGTGGGCATTCAGCAGCAGGGGGAGTTGAGCATCACCCGGTCCCGGCTGGCCACCAACCGCCGCTTCTATCAAGACCTGCTGGCGTACCTGCGGGAGCACCGGGGGCCCGGCCAGGTAGCCGCCCTGAGCAGCGCTGGCATTGAAGACCCGGCCACGACGGGCCTTATCCAACAGCTTTCGGAGCTGAACGGCCAACGGGCCGCCCTGACCGTGAACGGCACCAATATTAACCCCCTGGTGGTGGTGGTGGATGAAAAAATTAACAGCACAAAGGAGCAGCTGATCCAGACCCTGACCGGGCTGGTCAGCTCGTCGTCGGGGGCGCTGCAAGCCACCGATGCGCAACTGGGCACCGTGCGCGGGCAGTTGAGCCGCGTGCCTGAGAACGAGCGGCAGATGGGCACGCTGAAGACCAACAGCGACTTCAACGAAAAGAACTACAGCTTTTTGGTGGAGAAGCGTAGCGAGGCTGCCATCGCCCTGGCTACCAACATGACCGACAAGAAAGTGGTGGACCCGGCTAAGCAAACCGGCCAGGGCCCTTCGGCGCCCAAGCCGCTGCTGGTGGGCCTGCTGGCCTTGCTGGCCGGCCTGCTGCTCCCCGCTGGCCTGGTGCTGATGCAGGACCGCACCAATCGCCGGGTACAGAGTAAGAAAGACCTAGCCCGCCTCACCAGTATTCCGCTGCTGGGCATCATCCCGCACGGCACCGCCGAGGACAAGCTGAGCATGCTGCACGACCCGCGCAGCGTCATTTCCGAAGCTTTTCGCTCGATTCGCGTGAACATGCAGTACTTGGCCGCCGGGCCTGACAAGCGGGTGATTGGCGTGACCTCGTCGGTGCCGGGCGAGGGCAAGAGCTTCTGCACGGTGAATTTGGCTGCCGAACTGGCCCAGAGCGGCCGGCGGGTGGCCGTACTCGAATGCGACATGCGTCGTCCCACCCTGGCCGGCTACTTTGGCATCGACTCCAAAGCCCCGCACGGCCTCAGCACGTACTTGGCCGGCGAGAGCACCCTCGACGAGGCTCGCAGCAGCACGGGCGTTCCCAGCCTGGACGCGTTCTGCTGCGGCCCGCTGCCCCGCAACCCCACCCGCCTGATAGAGAGCGACTACCTGGCCGAGTTGGTGCTGAAGCTGCGCAACGAATACGATTACTTGCTGGTGGACATTCCGCCGCTGGGCTACGTGTCGGAGTTTTTGGTGCTGCTGCAATACCTCGACGCCAAGATTTACGTGGTGCGCCAGAACTACACCGACCGCGCCCTGGTGAGCCAGATAAACGAGATGCACCGCGACCATAAGATGAAGCAGTTGTACATGGTTATCAATGACGTGCACCTCGGCAACACCTACGAGTACCGCTACAAAGCCAGCGCTTACAAATACGGCGCGTAAGCGGGCGAGCCGCCGCTGGTGCGCGGACCCGTGCTAAAAATCTTCGGCCGCCGGGGCCCCGCGAAGCAACTGCACTGGTGCCCCGCGCGCATTTGGCCCGGAAAACCCCGCCAGCCGACCGCCCTGCACCCTGTTCTGCCCTCACTGCAGCTCTCCCTTTTTTAAACTTTTCTGGCCGCCAATGGCAACCACCACCTCAAACCTGGCTTCGGCCGCCGTGCGCGGCGTGAAGTGGACGACGGCGGCGACGGTCCTCACCGCCCTGATGCAGATTGGCTACACCGCGGTGATGGCCCGCTTGCTCGACCCCGCCGCCTTTGGGCTGGTGGCCATGGCGGGCGTGGTGCTGCGCTTCGGCAGCTACTTCGCCGAGATGGGCCTGGGCCACGCCCTGGTACAGCGCGCCACGATAGACAACGACGACGTGCAAGCCACTTTCACGGCGTCGCTGGGCCTGGGCTTGGCGGTGGCGGGCCTGGCTTGGCTGGGGGCCCCGCTGGCAGTGCTGTTTCTGAAAAACGAGGCCGTGGTGCCGCTGGTGCGGGTGCAGGCGCTCGGCTTTGTGCTGGTGGGTCTGGGAA
>JANPOR010000582.1:0-12355 GCA_031428075.1 Hymenobacter sp.
GAAGTGCGCGAGAACGAGCACAAGTCGCAGACCAGCACGGTGCTGATGATTGACATTTCGCACTCGATGATTCTGTACGGCGAGGACCGCATCACGCCCGCCAAAAAGGTGGCGATGGCCCTGGCCGAGCTGGTGAAGCAGAAATACCCCAAGGACTTCCTCGACGTCATCGTGTTCGGCAACGACGCCTGGCAGATTGAGGTGAAGGACCTGCCCTACCTGCAAGTGGGGCCCTACCACACCAACACCGTGGCGGGCCTGGAACTGGCGATGGACCTGCTGCGCAAGCGCAAAACGCCCAACAAGCAGATTTTTATGATTACCGACGGTAAGCCCACCTGCCTTAAGGAAGGCAACGGCTACTACAAAAATAGCTTCGGTCTCGACCGCAAGGTGGTGAACAAGACGCTGAATATCGCCGCCGCCGCCCGCCGCGTGAAAATTCCCATCACCACGTTCATGATTACCTCCGACCCATACCTCCAACAGTTCGTGGAGGAGTTCACGGAGGTAAACCAAGGCAAGGCGTATTACTCCGGCCTGAAAGGATTAGGCCACCTGGTGTTCGAAGACTACAAAAAGAACCGCCGCAAGACGCTGTAATTCTCGGTAAAACCAAGCGCGTCCTGCCAGGCAATTGCCGACAGGACGCGCTTGGTTTTTGGGCAGTTGCTAGAGTTTGGCCGCGGCGATGCCATCCTCGGGGGTAGCGTTTTTAATCTTGGGCACCGATTGCAGGTAGGCCCAGATGGCCTGCGCTTCCGCATCGGTCAGGCGCGAGTATTTCGGCATGGGGTAGCGCAGGGCCCCGTGGGGCGACATGCCAAAGCGCACGGCCTGGGTGAATTGGGCCAGGGTCCAGTCGCCGAGGCCGGTGTCCTCGTCCATGGTCAGGTTGCGGGTCACGACGGTTTGTTGCGCGAGGTTGAGCATCTGGGTGCCGCCGGCCAGGTATCCTTTCGACTGCTCCGGCTCCAGGGCGTTGTTGGTTTTGAAATCGGCCGAGTGGCAGTCGTAGCACTTGTAGCGCCCCACCACCAGGTAACGGCCCAGGGCAACGACGTTGGCGGCGGCGGGCTCCAGCACCGCGGCCGTGGGCAGGGGCGTGGGCTTCATCACCGTGTGCACCAGGGCCTTCGAGAGAAAGGAGGGTTCTTGGGCATGGCTGGGCGTGGCGTTGGGCTGCACCCATTTGTTGTCGGAGCGCAGAAAGGCCACTAGGCTGGCCACGTCTTCATCGGACATGTGCACGAAGCTGGGCATCACGATGCGGAAACGGCCGTCGCGGCCGATGCCGGTGCGCAGCAGGGCCACCAGCTGCCCGTCGGTCCAGCTGCCGATGCCGTTGGTTTTGTCCTGGGTGATGTTGGCCGAGTAAATCTTGCCGAATTCTCGAGGCAAATCGTGCAGCAGTTGGCCGCTGAAGGCCCCCGTGCCGGGGTTGAGGTGGCACTCGGCGCAGGACGCCGCCACCAGCATTTCGCCGTGCGCCACGCGGGCCGGCGTGGAGGCGATGGTGGCGCGCAGCGCCGGCACCGGGTAGCTGGGAATGCCGTCGATGCTCACGTAGGCAGCCAAACCAGCCACTGCCAGCACGAAGACGCCCAAAACCAGTCCTAAAATGCCCAAGGCTTTTCTCATGATTTTGCAGAAAACAGGAATGAAGAAGAAAATTAATACATCAAAGTAACTATATTAATTTCATATCGACAACCTGAATTACTTCTTAGTTGCAGGTGACTGGGGCGGCGCCTCCGGTCAGCTTCGCAGAACCTGGGCCTGTCTTTTGCGGTTGAAGGGGCGGGAAGTTTCTTTCCCCACCTCTCACTACATGAAGCACGAAACCATCCGCACCCTGGGCCAGCTCCGCGCCAGTGGCTACAAACCCCGCACGGTGAAAGCCGAGCTGCGCGAAAATCTGATTCGCAAGCTCCGCCTCAAAGAAGAAGTTTTTCCCGGCATTTTCGGCTACGACGAAACCGTTATTCCCGAGCTACAGCGCGCCATTCTGGCCGGCCACCACATCAACCTGTTGGGCCTGCGCGGCCAAGCCAAAACCCGCATCGCGCGCCTGCTCGTCAACCTGCTCGACGAATACATGCCCGTGGTGGCGGGTTCGGAGCTAAACGACGACCCGTTGCAGCCGCTCTCGGTGTTTGCCAAAAACCTGATTGCCGAGCATGGCGACGACACGCCCGTGGCCTGGATGCACCGCAACGACCGCTACACCGAGAAGCTGGCGACGCCCGACGTGAGCGTGGCTGACCTCATTGGCGACGCCGACCCTATTAAGGCCGCCACCTTAAAGCTGCCGTATTCCGACGAGCGGGTGATTCACTTCGGGCTGATTCCCCGGGCCCACCGGGGTATTTTCGTGATCAACGAGTTGCCCGACTTGCAGGCCCGCATCCAAGTGTCGCTGTTCAACATCTTGCAGGAGGGCGACATCCAGATTCGCGGCTTTAAGGTGCGCCTGCCACTGGATATCCAGTTCGTGTTCACCGCTAACCCCGAAGATTACACGAACCGGGGCAGCATCGTGACGCCGCTCAAGGACCGCATCGACGCCCAAATCATCACGCACTACCCCAAATCTATCGAGGTTGGCAAGCGCATCACCAAGCAGGAAGCCCGCATCAAGGAGGACCAAAAAGGCATGGTGACCACCAACGAAATCACCCACGACCTAGTGGAGCAGGTGGCCGTTGAGGCCCGCGGCTCCGAGTTCGTGGATGCCAAGTCCGGCGTGTCGGCCCGCCTCACCATCTCGGCCTACGAGCAGGTGGTGGCCGGAGCCGAGCGGAGGGCCCTGATCAACGGCGAAAAGCACACCTACGTGCGCGTGGGTGACTTTATCTCGGCCGTGCCGGCCATCACCGGTAAGGTGGAGTTGGTGTACGAAGGCGAGCAGGAGGGAGCCGGCATCGTAGCCGAGAAGCTCATGGGCAAGGCCATCCGCACCTTGTTCCTGAATTATTTCCCGGATCCCGACAAGTCCAAAAAGCTCAAAAACCGTCCCTCGCCCTACAAAACAGTACAGGAGTGGTTCGGCAACGGCCACACCCTGGATCTGCTGCACGACGCCTCCGACGCCGACTACCACGCCGCCCTCGATTTAGTGCCCGGCTTGCGCGACATCGTGAAGGAGCTGCACCCCAACGAGGACGCCAACACGACCTATTTCCTGATGGAATTCCTGCTGCACGGCCTGAGCGAGCACAGCCTGATTTCGCGCAACCGCCTCACGGCCGGGGCCCAGTTCAAGGATCTGCTCTCATCGATGTTCACCATGCCCACTTTTGGCGAAGGTGACGACGAAGACGAGGAGGAAGAAAAGCCGCGCCGTCGCCGCTAGGGGCCCTTGGCTCAATAAAAAGCCCCGCGTACCGATTGGTACGCGGGGCTTTTTATTTTGGTAAACATCGCCGGGGCCTTACGCCTCGTCCTTCACCACAATCTTGGTGATTTCGTCGTTGGGCTTGATTTGGTCAATCACGTCGAGGCCCTCCACTACTTTGCCGAACACGGTGTGCACGCGGTCGAGGTGGGCGGTGTTGTCGCGGCTGTGGGCGATGAAGAACTGCGAGCCGCCGGTGTTTTTGCCGGCATGGGCCATGCTGAGGGCCCCACGCTCGTGATATTGGTGGTCGCCGCTGGTTTCGCAGTCGATTTTGTAGCCGGGCCCCCCCGTGCCGGGCGCGCCCATGGCCCCGGGCTTGGTGTTGGGGTCGCCGCCCTGGATGACGAAGTTGGGGATGACGCGGTGAAACGAGGTACCGTCGTAGAAGCCTTTCTGAGCCAGGTCGGTGAAGTTTTTGACGGTGTTGGGGGCGTCCTGCTCGTAAAACTCTACTTTCATCACCCCTTTAGGGGTGTGGATTTCAGCGGTTTTCATCAGAGAATTAAATAAAAAGGTAAGAAAACGGGCCCGAAACGGGCGCTGCGAAGGTAAGAAGCCGCAAATTGCGCCGCCCTGCAAAACAATCCGAACCATGAATTGATTCGTAAGGCAGAAATACTCCATTTCTCCTTTTCTCACCCACTCACCATTTTTATGAACAAGTTCTTTTTCCCCGTTGCCAGCGCCTTCGCCCTGACCCTCGGCCTGACCGGCTGCGGCAAGGACAAACCCGCCACCACCGAAACCACCACCACGGCTACCTCTACTACCAAAGCCGACTCGACGGCTGCGATAGCCGGTGACTCGGCCCGCATGGCCAAGCCCGGCGGCGTAATGGTAGATGGCGTGGCCATGACCGCTGACAAAGACATCGTGGACAACGCCGCCGGGGCTAAAAGCATGAGCACGCTGGTATCGCTGGTGAAAGCCGCTGGCCTCGTGGAAACCCTGAAAGGCACCGGCCCCTTCACTGTGTTCGGCCCCACTAACGCTGCCTTCGACAAGCTGCCCAAGGCCGCCGTGGCCGAGCTAACCGCCCCCGCCAACAAAGCCAAGCTGAAAGGCGTGCTGACCTACCACGTCATCGCCGGCCGCTTGCTGGCCGCTGACTTGAAAGACGGCCAGGAGTTGACCACTGTGAACGGTGAGAAGCTGCACGTGTCAGTGAAAAACGGCAAAGTGATGGTGAGCAACGGCAAAGATGCCCCCGCCACCGTGCAAATTGCCGACGTAGTATCGAGTAACGGTGTGACCCACGTCATCGACGGTGTGCTGTTGCCGTTGGCCAAAAAGTAGTAGTCTGTTACTGGTTGCCATCCGGCAACCAGTAAATTGAAAAAGGCCTACAGCGCGCTGCTGTAGGCCTTTTCTTGTTTCGATTTACACTGAATAATTAGCAATTAGAACCTACGCCTCCAGTCCGGCATCTTCTGATACGCGGCGGGCGAAGGCAGTCCAATCTACGTCGTTCTCGCCGCGGGCCACGGTGGTGCTCATACGGTTATGCACAAGCTGGGCTAGGGGCATGGGCGTGGCTAACTGCTGGGCATGGTCGAGCACGAGGCGGAAATCCTTGCGGATGACGGGCGGCAGAGCCCCCACGGGCAGGTAGTTTTTGCTGGCAATCATGCGCCCGTAGCCGTGGTACACCGGACAGTTGAAGAGGGTATTGACCAGAAAGTCGTACAGCGGTTGACGGCCCACGCCGCTTTTTTCGGCCAAGGTGAAGGCCTCTGCCATAGCCTCAATGGCGGCCCCAAGCATGAAATTGCCGCAGAGTTTCACCACGCTGGCCGCGGCTGGGTCTTCACCAAACTCGTGTACACCCTGGCTCAGGGCCCCTAGCCAGGGCCGTACTCGCTGCTGGGCGTCGGCCGGGCCCGCTAAGCCCACCCAGAGCTTGGCGGCGGCGGCCGCATCGGGCTTGCCAAATACCGGAGCGGCCACGAGCTGCGAGCCGTGCGCGACGTGTGCTGCCGCTAAGTGCGTGGTGGTACCGGGGGCCACGGTGCTGCACGAGACGTGCACCGCTCCTGGGGCCAGCCCCGCCAGCAGGCCCTCGCGGCCGGTGGTGATTTCGGTGAGGGCCTCGTCGTCGGCCACCATCGTAAATACGGCTTCAGCCCCGCGGGCCGCTTCGGCGGGAGTGGGGGCCACCGCGGCCCCCAGCGCTTTTAGCGGTGCGGCCTTGGCCGCGGTGCGGTTGTATACGGTGAGGGTATGGCCGGCCTTGAGCAGGTTTTCGGCCATGGCCAGGCCCATGTTGCCTAAGCCAAGAAATGCAAGTTTTGCCATGTTAAAACGGAGGTTGGCTGCAGCCAATGGTACGTTCCGTTTTACTCGGCTACCCAGCGGTAGGTTTCAAACGCGCCAAAATCGAAACAAGCCCCTACGCCCACAAGCAGCAGTTGCCGCTGGCCGGGGTGCGGGGCCCCGATTGGTACGTCGTGCTCTCCCACTCCCAATGGCCGGTCCCCATAGCCAAGGTATCGTAGCTCCCGGGCCGCACGTCGGTATCGTGCCTGCAGCTGGGGCCAAGTTGGCCAGCACCCGCCAGAGCGGCGAAGAGCAGAAAATTTTTCATAAATAGCGGGAGAGGAAGTGAAGCCTACTCAGAGGAGCCCCCGGCGGCCGAAAATCGTTACACGTTCCCCCACCATTTCTCAGTGCCGATTGTCGTCGTCGGCCAACATGCTCAGGTAGCTGTCGTAACGGGGCAAGGCGATGCGGCCGGCGTCAACAGCCTCGCGCACGGCGCAGCCGGGCTCGTGCACGTGGCGGCAGTTGTGGTAGCGGCACTGGCCCAGCAGGGCGCGCAGCTCGGGGAAGTAGCCGGCCAGCTCAGCGGGCTTGATGTCGACAATGCCCAATTCTTTGATTCCGGGGGTGTCGATGAGGTAGGTGCCGGGGCGCACCTCCAGCATCTCGGCGAAAGTAGTGGTGTGCACGCCCTTGTCGGAAAACTGACTAATCTCGGCCGTTTTCAGGTCCAGGTCTGGCACCAAGGCATTGATGAGCGTGCTCTTGCCTACGCCCGAATGGCCCGAAAGCAGCGACGTTTTGCCTTCCAGCAGCGCATCGACGGCCGCCACGCCCGCGCCAGTGCTGGCCGTGCAGAGACAGCTGCCGTAGCCCAGCGAGCGGTAGAGGCCGGCGATTTCCTCCTGGTAGGCCAGCCCATCGGCGTCCAGCAAATCGGCTTTGTTGAACACCAGCACTACTGGAATATGGTAAGCCTCGGCCGTCACCAAGAACCGGTCGATGAACCCAAACGACGTGGTGGGAGATACCAGCGTGACCACCAGCAGGGCTTGGTCGAGGTTGGCCCCCACGATGTGGGTGTGTCCGGTCGTGTGCACCGAGCGCCGCACGATGTAGTTGCGGCGCGGCGCGATGTGCGTAATTACGGCAGCACCCTCGGCCTGTAGCTCGGGCTCAAACGTCACGGCATCGCCCACGGCCAGCGGGTTGCTCACCTTCAGGCCTTGGTTTTTGAACTTGCCCCGCAATCGGCAGCGGTGCAGTTGCCCGGTGGCCGCCTCGCGCACCACGTACCACGAGCCGGTAGATTTGACGACGATACCGGTCATGTTCTTAAATTATGAATCACAATAAGGGTATTGGATTGCGCGCCACAAAAAACATAAGTAGCGTGCACGAAAAAAAATCATAATTCTGAATTTATAACTCCCGCATAATACGTTCGGTGGCCCCAGCCTGCTGGTGCACGTATTCGAGGGCTAGGTCCTGCTTTTTGAGGCGGATGGTATCGTCGGCGAGCAGCCGAGCGAAGGCTTTCTCCAGTTCGGCGGCGGTGCGCACGGGCGTGGCGCAGCCCAGTTCCACCAAGTCCACGGCTTCCTGAAACCGGGTGTACACGGGTCCAAAAAACAGCGGTAGGCCAAAAGCAGCCGCCTCCAGCGTGTTGTGCAGGCCCTTACCGAAGGCCCCACCGACGTAGGCAAACCGGCCGAAGCGGTAGAGCTGGCTGAGCAGTCCCACATTATCGAACAGCAGCAGCCGGGCCCCGGCCACGGTAGCGGCCTCGGCCTGCGAATAGCGCAGCACCTGGCCAGGCAATACCGCCTCAATCTGCTGCAGATTGGCCTCAGTAATTTCGTGGGGGGCCAGTAGCACCCGGATTTGGCTGGCGAAGCAGCGCAGTAGCGGAGCCAGGGCCGGCAGGTCTTCGGGCCAGGCACTACCCACCACCAGCACCGGGGCCCCATCGGCCACAAAGGCTTCTACTAGCGGAAGCGCGCGCGCGGGCGCCAGGGCCGTGGCCGCCACGGTGTCGAAGCGGGTGTCGCCGGTCACGCTCACTTGCGTGATGCCGATGTGCCGCAACAGGGCCATCGAGGCTTCGTTTTGGGTGAAAATGTGCGAAAGTAAGCGCAGCGTCTGCCGAAAAAAGCCTCCCCAGGGCTTGAAAAACACTTGATCGGACCGGAAAATGGCCGACACCGCGACGGTCGGCACGTTGCGGTGCCGCGCTTCGGCCAGGAAGTGATACCAGAATTCGTATTTCACAAACACTGCCAGCTGGGGTTGCACGGCGTCGAGGAAGGCGCGGGCGTTTGCGCGGGTGTCAAGCGGCAGGTAGAAAACGTAGTCGGCCCCCGGCCAGCTCCGGCGCACTTCGTAGCCCGAGGGCGAGAAGAAGGTAAGCACGAGTTTGGTGCCGGGATGTGCCCGGCAGTAGGCTTCCATCAACGGGCGGCCCTGTTCAAACTCGCCCAGCGACGCGCAGTGAAACCACACCCGCGGGGCCGGGTCGCCGGCTAGCGCCGCGTCGATGTGCGGCAGCAGCCCCCGCCGCCCGGCCACCCAGGCCGCCGCCTTGGGCACGAAAGGAGCAGCCAGCTGCAGCAGCAGCGCGTAGCAAAAAAGGATGAAGTCGTACAGCAGCGCCAAGGCCGCAAAATTACAGCCGAAAAAAATGCCGGTCCAGCTTTCGCCTAACCGGCATTTCCAGGCCCCGGCCGGGCTATCGGGTCGGGTTCAGGGCTTGTTCGCCCTCGCGCCAGTCGGCGGGGCACAGGGCCCCGTGCTTTTCGTAGTGCTGGAGGGCGTCGACCATGCGCAGGGCCTCTTGGGTGCTGCGGCCCAGGGGGCCGTCGTTTACCGATTGGTGGCGCACGATGCCGTCGTGGTCAATTAGAAACAGGCCGCGGTTGCTGGTGGGCGTGCCCACAAACGTCATCTCGCCTTGGGCGTTGTAGTCGTAGTGTCCGGCCAGCATGTCGTAGTTGGCTGAAATGGTTTTGGTGGTGTCGGCCACCAGCGGGTAGGTCACGTCCTTGATGCCGCCCTGCTCGCGGGGCTGCCGCAGCCACGCCCGGTGGCTCTGGTGGCTGTCGGTGGAGCAGGCCACCACTGCTACGTTTCGCTCTTCGAACTTGGGTAGCAACTGCTGGAAAGCCAGGATTTCGGTGGGGCACAGCAGCGAAAAATCGGCGGGATAAAAGTAAAATAGCACGTGCATTTTGCCCAAGTAGCGGTCGAGCGAAAAGTCGTTTTCAATTTCGCCGTCGATAACGGCCGTGGCCCGGAAAGAAGGGGCGCGCTTGCCCACGAGAACTGCCATTGTAGGAAATATTGAGTGTTAAATTTTGGCTTTAGGCTGTACGTGTTGCGGGGTGAATTAGTAATGAGCCCATTGAAACGTCCCGCAGTACGCCCCCCGAACCTTAAAATAACAGTTCTTACCACCCCTGAAATTCCGGCGGGCGCTTTTCTAGGAAAGCCGCCATACCTTCTTTCTGATCGGCGGAAGCAAAGGTGAGGTAGTAGTTGCGGCGCTCGAACTGCAACCCGCTCGATAGGTGCGATTCGAAGGCGTGGTTCACGGCTTCCTTTGCTAGGCGCACGGCCACCGGCGGCTGGGCCGCGATGCGTGCCGCTAGGCGGAAGGCCTCTTCCAGGAACTGGCCGGTGGGTACCACGCGGTTTACCAGGCCCAGGCGCAAGGCTTCGGCCGCCGAAATGAAGTCGCCGGTGAGCACCATTTCCATGGCCTTGGCCTTGCCCACGGCGCGGGCCAGGCGCTGGGTGCCACCGCCACCGGGCAGCGTGCCCAGCCGAATTTCGGGCTGCCCGAACTGCGCCGTTTCGGCCGCTACCACCATGTCACAGGCTAGGGCCAGCTCGCAGCCGCCCCCCAGGGCGAAGCCGGCCACGGCCGCCACCAACGGCTTGCGCATCAAGCGCAGTTGGTCCCAGAAGCTCACGTGGTCGGCCAGCAGCATGTCGACGGGGCTTCGGCCGGCCATTGCCCGGATGTCGGCCCCCGCGGCAAAGGTCCGCTCGTTGCCGGTGATGACCACTACGCGCACCGCCGCGTCGGCGTCGAGGGACCCCAGCGCGTCGCGGATTTCGTGCATCAGCGGCAGGTTTAGGGCATTCAATTCTTTGGGGCGGTTGAGCTGGAGCAAAGCCACGCCCGGCCGGGCCTGGGGCGTAACGAGTAAGAATTCGGGCATGAGCGGCAAATCAATATTTTAAGTCAAAAATTGTAAGCTTGGAAAATAGCACCCGCGGGGCTCCGGTGCCCCCAATTCCACTACCGGCACACAAACTGAAACGTGCTGCGCGTGCGCTGCTCTAGCAGTAATTCGCGGCCGGCGGTGAGCCGCGCGATGCTAGCCGCGTCGTAATTTTTGATGGTGAACAGCGTCAGATCGGCGTTGTAATGGGTGCGGAACTGCTCGCCCAGCAACGCCAGCAATTGCTGCACCCGGCGCTCCATAAAATCGGTGCAGACGGAGAAGCTGATGGCCGAGTTCTGCATCAAGTTAATTTTGAGCCTTGCTTGGGCCAAGGCCCCGAAAATTACTTCCAGGTTTTCTTCCGAAATAAACGCGAAATCCTTGCTCTCGAACGAGAGCAGGCACTGCTCCGTTTTGCGGATGAACGCCGGGGCCAGCGCCGGGTGCTGGCAGTCGTGGATGAGCGTACCCTTTGCCTCCGGGTTCAGAAACGACTTCACGCGCAACGGGATGCCGCGCTCGGCCAGCGGCTTCAGGGTTTTGGGATGGATGACGCTGGCCCCGTAGTAGGCCATTTCGATGGTTTCCTGGTAGCTAATTTCCGGGTAGCGCACCGCGTCGGGGAATATCTTGGGGTCGGCGCTAAGCAGGCCGGCCACGTCTTTCCAGACGGTAACCGCCTCGGCCCGCAGGCAGTAGGCAAAAATGGCCGCCGAATAGTCGGAGCCCTCGCGGCCCAACGTGGTGGTGAGGCCCCCGGCCGTGCTGCCCAAAAAGCCTTGGGTTACGACGGGACTTTCTCGCATCGGTGGGCCGCCTTTTTCGCGTAACATCCGCCAGATGGCGCTTTCCGTTGCCATCCAATCCACGCGGGCTTCGCGCCAGTTATCGTCGGTTTTGATAAATTCCCGGCAGTCTTGCCAGTTTCCGCCAATTGCCCAAGCTATGATTCTTGACGAAAGTAATTCGCCGTAGCTTATCACTTGGTCGTATTGCTGATCATAATCGCCAGGGTGAGTTTGGGCAAGTTGCTGGTATAAATCTCGGAAATGCTCGTTCAGAACCATGTCAACTTCTACTTGCTCCAGTAAGGCCCCAGCAACTCCCCTATGAAAGGCTTCCAGCCCGTCTAATTGCGACAGGTAACTTTGTCCATTATAGGCCAAGTCAAAAATCTCTTCCAGCGAATTGGTCGTTTTGCCCATGGCCGACACCACAATCAATAGAGGCCGGCCCTGGGCGGTGGTTTCCACGATGCGCTTGAGGTTGAGGATGGCCGCTGCGTCTTTCACCGAAGCGCCGCCAAATTTATATACCTGCAGTTGGTCCATTGCCGTCATAGGCCCCAAAAGTAGGAACTGTGGTGCGTGGTAGGACGAAAAAAAGTAGCTTTGCGCTCCGCACCTGCCCATTCGCCCCTTCTGCTTTTTATGGACCACAGTAAATTAGCCCTGCCCGTCGGGGCTACCCTCGACCGCTTCATCATGCGCAAGCAGGAAGATTTCCCCTACGCCACTGGGGAACTTTCGCAGCTGTTGCGCGACATCGCCTTGGCCGCCAAAATTGTGAATCGCGAAATCAACCGTTCGGGGCTCATTGACATGGCCGGGGCCTACGGCAACCAGAACGTGCAGGGCGAAGACCAGCAAAAGCTTGACGTGGTGGCCAATATCCGCTTCATCCGGGCCCTGCGCAACGGCGGCGAGGTGTGCACCATCGTGTCGGAAGAAGACGAAGAAATGATCCAAACGGGTAACATTCAGGGTAAGTACGTAGTGGCCATCGATCCGCTCGATGGCTCGTCGAACATCGACGTGAACGTAAGCATCGGCACCATTTTCAGCATCTACCGGCGCGTGTCGCCCACCGGCCGTGAGGGCACCGCCGCCGATTGCCTCCAGCCCGGCACCCATCAGGTAGCTGCCGGCTACATCATCTACGGCTCCAGCACGATGCTCGTGTACACGACCGGCAACGGCGTGAACGGCTTCACTTATGAACCTTCGCTGGGCGAATTTTTTCTCTCGCACCCCACCATTCAGACGCCCGCTACTGGGGCCATCTACTCCATCAACGAGGGCAGCTCCGAGTCGTTTGAGCCGGGCGTGGTAGCCTTTATGCGCCAGTGCAAAGACCAAAATTTTTCCGCCCGCTACATCGGTTCGTTGGTGGCCGACTTTCACCGCAACCTGCTCAAAGGCGGTATTTACATGTACCCGGCTACGGCTAAGGGCCCCCGCGGTAAACTACGGCTCATGTACGAGTGCAATCCGCTGGCCTTCATCGTGGAGCAAGCCGGCGGCAAAAGCTCCAACGGCCTGCAGCGCACCATGGAAATTGAGCCCAAAACCCTGCACGAGCGCTGCCCCATTTTCATCGGTAGCAAGGAGCTGGTCGAGCAGGTCGAGCGGCTCCTAGCCCAAGATTCTGCGCCATCGTAATTGGATCACCGCCCGCGAAAAAGCTC
>JANPOR010000583.1:0-2134 GCA_031428075.1 Hymenobacter sp.
TAGCGCGGAGTGTTTTTAGTGAGAGAAAACTGCCAAGGCCCGGGAAGCAGGTCCGGCAGTTGGGCGCTTGTACGGCGGGCAAGCATAGGGGTTGCCGCATGAACCATTTAATTGCTGCCGCGTAAGCGTAAGCAGAGCCGCCGGCAGGTGCTGGCGCTTGTCATCACTCCCTTACCTCTTTCTTTCATGAAAAATTCGCAACTGGCCGCCCGCTCCCTTTTGGCCACCTTCGTGCTACTGCTCTCGCTATTCGCAGTGGCTTGTGGCAACGACAAAGGCAAAGTGGAAGCCGTAAATATGCTTTACGGCACCGACAGCAAGGTGTGGAAAACGTCCAAAGAGACTGATGCTACCGGCAACAAAGTGAAGCAGACCGGCGAGCAGAAGCAGGAGGAGCTGCGCATTTTCGCCAACGGCAACTACACCATGACGAGCCCCACGGAGTCCATCTCCGGCAAGTACACCTTCGATCAGGTCGGCAAAACCATCACCATGACGCCGCAGGGGGCCACAGCCGGCAACCAGTTCACGGTGGAAACCCTCACTGACAGTAAACTGACGCTGGTGGGCACGAGCGGAGCCAAGCTGCTGTTGGAAAAGCAATAAGCCGGGGCCTGCCCCAAACTTGTGAAGCCCCGCGCCCAACCCGGCGCGGGGCTTTTTTGCGGCTGGGGCCATGATTGGCGTGGAAGGGGTTTCTTTGCGTTGGCACTTTGCCGCGTTAAGTTAATCTTTCAACCGAAAAATGGTTTGGTTTCGATTTTTGCTGCTGTGGGTAGTGGGCGTTGGGGCCACGGTTGGGGCCCTGGCCCAGCCGACTGCCCCCGCGCCGCAGCCGGTGCCGGCCCGCGCCCTACGCAGCGTGAGTCCGACCGACACCACGTTTGCCGAGCTGGAGTTTTTGCGGGCGGAAATCGATGGGGCGCGGGTGGTATTCCTCGGTGAGCCGACCCACGGCGAGGGCAACGTGCTAGCGGCCAAGGCGCGGCTAGCGGCGTTTTTGCAGCAGCGCATGGGTTTCACCACGCTGGGACTGGAAAGCGGTTTTTTTGAGCTGCACAAGGCCCAGCAAGGAATTGCGGCTGGCAAATCGGTAACCAAAAACCTGGAAAGCAGCGTGTTTCCAGTGTGGATGAGCACCCAGGAATTTGGGGCCGTGGGACCGCTGGTGGGCCCCGACGGGCTGCGCGTGATGGGCTTCGACCCGCAGCTGAGCGGCGATTATGCCGGCGATTTGGCGGATGACCTGGACGATTTTTTAGAGCTCGAAAAAGGCGCCGACGCTGTCGATTACGGCCTGCTGGGCGACGTGGTGGGCTACATGGCCGAGCATTACGCCTTTCCCACCACTCACGGCTTGGCTGTGTTCGAAGCCGAGCTGGCCAAGGCTGACCGCCTGTTGCGCAAAGCCGCCGCCGCGCCCGCGGCCACCCGCCGCATCGAAGCCGTGTTCTGGCAGCAGTGCCTGCGCAGCGTGGGGGCCCTGGCCCGCGATTACGCCGCCCACGACCCCAGTGCCAAAACTGCGGCCGAGCGGGTGGCCGCCGACGGAAACCCCCGGGACGCCCAGATGGCCGATAACCTGCTCTGGTACCTGCGCCAGCACCCCACCGAAAAAATTATCTGCTGGGGGGGCCTGCCGCATTTCGCCAACCGTGTGGCAGTGCTCGGCAACGAGGAGCTGCGCGTCTACCAGCCCATGGGCCAAGCGGTGAAAGCGGCCCTGGGGCCCAACCAAGTGTACATTCTGGGTACGCTGGCGGGTGGCGGTACCCACGGGGGCCCCGGTACTGCGGGCGAGCCCGTGCCCACGCCTGCCCCGGGCACCCTAGAAGCCGACCTGCTGGCGTTAGCCACGCCCTACGCTTTTGTGAGCCTAAAGCACGACGCTCCCGGCCTGCAACTCACCACGTACGCCTTCGACTATAAGCCGCTGGCCGGGCCATGGAGCGAGGTGGTGGACGGCTTCCTTTTCCTGCGCACCGTGGAGCCCCCGCACCCGGCCGCGCCCGCCAGTGTCGCCCCGGCCGACACCGCCGCGGTCGCTCACACGCCGCTCCCCGGCTCGTTCACCCCCGCACCCGGCCGCGGCGGGCCCACCGGTCGGACGGCCCCAGGGGTCCCCGACGTGTCG
>JANPOR010000584.1:0-1968 GCA_031428075.1 Hymenobacter sp.
AGCTCGGAATACGAGCCGATGATGGAGTTGCTGAGGATGGTGCTCTGGACGATGGTTTTGTCGCCGATGGCCACATTGGGGCCGATGATAGAGTTTTCGATGCGGCAGCCGCGCCCGATGCTCACGGGCGGGATGATGACCGTGCCCGTGAACTCAGAGTAGTCGCGTGGCTCCAGAAACTCGGGCCGGTTGAGCAGGCGGGCGTTGGCTTCGAGCAGCGTGTCTTTACGGCCGCAGTCGAACCAGTTATCCACGGCTGCGGTGGTCATTTCCTCGCCCTGTTCGATGAGGTGCATGAGCGCATCGGTGAGTTGAAATTCGCCGTGGGTGCGCACGTTCGAGATCATGAGCCACTCCAGGGCCAGGGCCAGCTGCTCGGGGTAAGCCAGCTTGTAGAGGCCCACCAGCGCATAGTTCGACTTCGGGATGGTGGGTTTCTCCACCACCTTGCGCACGCGGCCCCCAGGGCCGGTTTCGACGAGGCCGAAGAGCGAGGGCGTTTTTACCTCCTTCACGGCCAGCACCGAGCCGGGCGTGGCCAGCAGGGCGGGCAGGTCCACGTCCACGATGGTGTCGCCGAGCATGATGAGCACCCCGTCGGGGTCGTGCCGGAAGGTTTCACGGGCCAGCCATAGGGCGTGGCCCAGCCCCTCGCGGGGTTCCTGGAGCACGAAAGTGGTTTGTAATTCAGGGTAATGGCGGCGTACGTAGCGCACCACCTTGTCGCCGAGGTAGCCTACGATGAACACGAACTCGGTGAGGCCTGCCGCCCGCAGCCGGTCGATGATATGGCCCAGAATGGTGTTGCCGGCCACCGGCACCAGGCTTTTGGGCTGGGTGTGGGTGTGGGGGCGCAGGCGCGAGCCGATGCCGGCCACAGGAATGATGGCTTTCACTTCAATTCAAAAGGACAAACAATGAGGGAATGGGCCGTACTTGCAGCCTGCCGCGGACCGCAAGTACGGCCCTGGTCGGTAAACAACCACAAGGCTCCGCTTGCGTATTGGGCCCCGGTTGCCGACCTTAACCGGCAAGCGTCCTGTTCAGTTGGCCGCCGCGCCGCTTTATTTACCTCGTCACCTACTCTCTTTTCCATGAAACGCCTTCTTCTCTACTTCGCCGGCTTTGTCGTGCTGCTCTCGCAGTCGTCGTGCGGCTACAACGGCATGGTCACGCGCGACCAAGAAGTGAAAAACAAATGGGCCGCCGTGCAAAGCGCCTACCAGCGCCGCTCCGATCTGATTCCCAACTTGGTGAACACGGTGAAAGGGGCCGCCAACTTCGAAAAATCGACCCTGGAGGGCGTCATCGAGGCCCGTGCCAAGGCCACCAGTGTGCAACTCAACGCCGACCAGCTCACGCCCGAAAACATCCAGAAGTTCCAGGCAGCTCAGAGCCAGCTCTCCAGCGGGTTGGGCCGCCTGCTGGCCGTGTCGGAAAATTACCCCGAGCTGAAAGCCAATGCTAACTTCCAGGAGCTGCAAGCTCAGATTGAAGGCACCGAAAACCGCATTAACGTGGCTCGCAACGATTTTAATACGGCCACCACCGATTACAACACGTTCACGCGCTCTTTCCCCAATAATTTGTTTGCCAATATGTTCGGCTTCAAAGAGAAGCCCTTCTTCCAAGCCGATGCCGCTGCGAGCAAGGTCCCCACGGTGCAGTTTTAAGTCAGCTGCTGGTTCAGCATGACGGCCTTTTAGCTACAGCATCGACCACACTTAACATGAAATCCCCCCTCACCCCCGCGCAGGACGCGACCCTGGTGGCGGCCATCCGGCAGGCGGAGGTCACCACATCAGGCGAAATCCGGGTGCATCTGGAAGACACCTGCCCCACGCCCGAACCCCTCGACCGGGCGGCCCAGGTGTTCGGCGAGCTGGGCATGCACCGCACGGCCCAGCGCAACGGCGTATTGTTTTACTTAGCTTGGACCAGCCGGCAGTTTGCCGTGGTGGGCGACGC
>JANPOR010000585.1:0-2444 GCA_031428075.1 Hymenobacter sp.
AGTCCTGAATGGGACTGGGGCCGCTTCTGTGCGGGAAAATGCATCTTCATCCAAAAACCAGCTTTAGCAGTTGGTTTGCACAGCCTAACCATGGCCCCGGCATTGCGTGTGGGCAAGCATACTTGATGTACGCTTGCAGGATTCCCGTATGTGGATCGTTTTAGCCTTGCTAGCGGCTATTTGCGCCGCTTTTATTGTCTTACTGTCGAAAGCCGGCCTCAGGAATGTATCGCCCAGCCTGGCCTTTGCGGTGGAGGCCGTGATAATAGTGGCGGTATCGTGGGGCACCGTGCTGTGGCAGGGGCTGCCCGCCATCGGCCGCGTCGAGCGCAGGAGTTGGTTTGTTTTGGCGGCGGCGGGGTTGCCCACGGCTACCTCGTCGCTGCTCGCGTTTAGGGCCCTGTCGCTGGGCGACGCTTCGCGGGTGTCGCCACCAATATATCCCTGGCATTTACAGTGGTTCTGGCAGCGGTATTTTCAAGAGAAAAGCTTACCAGGCAGATCATGGCCGGGGCCCTACTAATGACGGCCGGGGCCCTGCCCATTGCCACGGCCAAACCCGCCAAGCAACCGGACGCGGGCAACAAAAATGGTCGCTCCGAAACCGAAGCGACCATTTATAAAACCAAGTCCAAAGCCTAGCAGTACTCCTCAAAGGCGCCTTGCAGGTTGTTAACAATGCGCATGAGGTCATTGCCTTCGATGTGGTAGCGCTCAATCATGTGCACCAGCTCGCCGTCTTTGAACAGGCCGATGCAGGGCGACGAAGGCGGATAGGGTAGCAAGTGCGCGCGCATTTGGGCCACAGCGTCTGTTTCCATGCCAGCAAATACGGTTACGAGCCGGTCGGGCTTTTTGTCGGCGCTGGCCAGGGCCATTTTCAGGGCGGGGCGGGCTTTGGCCGCGGCGCAGCCGCAGACCGAGTTTACGGCCACCAGCACGGTGCCTTCGGTGGCCGCCAAGCTAGCGTCGACCTCGGCCGGGGTCATGAGTTGCTCGAAGCCAGCATCCACCAAGTCTTGGCGAATGGGAGCCACCATATATTCGGGATAAACTGCCATGTTGTTGAGGGATTTAAAGCCAAGAAAGGCGCCGTAGCGATTCGCAAAGGTACGCCGCGCTAGGCCCCGACTAAAGGCCGGCGCCCGGCAAAAGGTTCGGCTGGGCACCGGCACGTACTTTAGGGAACGGTTCAGGCCGCTCCGTGCGTCTTTGGTGCGGCGGGCACATTTTTAGGGGTTCCAGTCGCGTGATAAAGCAAGTAGGTTCCATCATTTTATTACCCTCTATGCAAGCCAAACGTTTTACGCAGGTGGTCCGCACGGCAATATTGGGCGCCTTTGCCTGTACCGGGGCCATCTGGCCCGCTGCGGCCCAGCCCGAACGGCCCCGACCCACGGTGCGCCAAGCCCATCCCTTCGCCCCTTACCGGCGCACCGATCCCAGCTCGCGTATCAACCCAGACTTGCAGCGGGTATACCAGGAAACCACGGCCAGCAGCCGCGGCGGCGCGCCCGTCAATCCGCAGGCGGCCCACCCCCAGTTGCGCTTGAGCAAAGACGGCGCAACCGTGCTGGTGCACATCACCGCACGCGATGTAGCAGCGCTGCTGCCCGCATTACAGGCTCGGGGCTTTATGGTAATGGCCAGCCGGCCCGACCTGCACTTCGTGGATGGCATGTTGCCACTGGCCCAGCTGGCCCCCGGCGCCGACGGCCTCGAAGCCCTGGTCCCCCAGGGCCTGCTGGGCGTGCTACCCGTGTGGCGGCCCATGGCCCACACCGGACGCGTGACCAGCCAAGCCGACTACGTGCTGGAAGCGGCCCGTACCCGCGCCACCAATACCAAAAACCTTACCGGTAAAGGTGTGCGCGTGGGAGTGCTCAGCGATTCTTTTAATTCGCTGAAGGGAGCTGCCAACGACGTAGCTTCGGGCGACCTTCCCGCCGTTGGCGTACAAGTGCTCAGCGATTTGGGCGACGGCGAGGGCACCGACGAAGGCCGGGCCATGTGCCAACTCATAACCGACGTGGCCCCCGGCGCGGTCCTGGCTTTCAGTACTGCCTACAACTCGGAGGCCGATTTCGCTCAGCAAATCATCAACCTAGCTGACCCGGCCAAGGGCAACTGCAAGGTCATCGTCGACGACATCGCCTATTTTGATGAGCCCTATTTTCAGGACGGCGTGGTGGCCCAGGCTATCACGCAGGTGGTGAACCAGCGCGGCACGACCTACTTTTCATCGGCCGGCAACAACGCCGACCAGAGCTACGAAAATACCGCCCCAGCCTTCGTGGTGGGGGCCCGGAACCTAGCCCGCCTCAACTTCAACAATACCGGCGGCACCGATGTAGCCCAGCGCTTCACGGTGGCTTCTGGGAAAGATATGCAGGTGGCCTTGCAGTGGAGCGACCCGTTTTATACCGCCAGCGGCGTAAGAACCG